>JAMCYH010000012.1:0-915 GCA_023474025.1 Deltaproteobacteria bacterium | reverse complement strand
GTTTCAGGATCGCTTCATTTTTGGTAGTGACTGGCCGAACGTTATTTCCATCAAGAGTCAGGCGGAGCAGGTCCGCAAGCTTCCATACAAGCCGGATACCATCGAATCCATTCTATGGAGCAATGCGGCTAGAATCCTTAAATTGGATCAGTGAATTACAATTTGTCGTAGAGCCACAGGAGTTGTCCGGAAAACCATTTAACCCACATCAAGAGCCTTAAGGTTAATGTCCAGATACCTTGGGGGGGTAGTTTCCCTGATGGCCCTTTTCATTATTTCCATATCGAACGGAATAGCTCCTTCTCTGGTCAATCTACCCAGGAGTATGACGTTTGCGCTTTCCGACAACCCCAGTTCTTTGGCTTTGGCGCTAGCGTCTACGGGAATAACCCTATTAGTCACCTTTTCAATTTCAGATTTAATCTCGTTAGCTGTGGGGTATTGCGCTGACCCCAGTCTAACCGATAAAGGCTGAAACTCTTGAGTGTTGTAAATTATGACACCATTTCGTTTCAGATACGGTATGGATCGTAAAGCCTCAAGACGTTCGAGCGCGATCACTATATCCGCTGAGCCTTTTATAATTAGAGGGCTGCCTGTAACGTCACCACCAATTCTAAGGGTTGAAATTACAACTCCTCCACGCTGGGCCAATCCATGAGTTTCTGAACCTATAGCTTTCATGCCGCTAATTTTTGCGGCCTCTGAAAGAATTTTGATGACAGACCCTATACCAAATCCGCCAACACCGCTAACATAGATATTTAAACTGGAGTTAACCATTTCTTAAACCCTCTTGAAATCTTCAATTCTTTTCATAGGTTTTTCTTTTAACGGGCAGGTCTGAACGCAACTGGCGCAACCGATGCATAAGTCTGTGTTGATAAAAACCTTTTGATCGTAAAGCCTCAAGAC
>JAMCYH010000192.1 GCA_023474025.1 Deltaproteobacteria bacterium | reverse complement strand
AAGGGATACTGGACAGAAATTACACAGACCATTCTACTTCTCTAGATAGACTGCGGCTGTTTTGTTCCAAACAACTTTTAGACCGTATAGGTGGGACTGTCGGGATTGAAGACGAATACATCTCTCTTGAATTTCGACAAAAAACTTAAAAGGACCATTTTTGCGCCGACTGTTCTTCTCCCACGCCTAAAATTATGATAAGATTCCAAAAGGTTGGGTTTCAGCGCAACCAGGCTGGAGCGCTAACGCCTCTAAATTTCGAATAAAACAGGAAACTGCCAATCGTGGAGGCCTTATTGCGTTGTGGTAAACACCTAGATGTCAACACCAGGAAACGGAAGCTGTCCTTGTGGACAATCATTTTCAAGCTGACTCTCCTGGGCATGATATTAGGGACTATCGCAGGCTGTGGCTCATCTTTGAATCTTGTCAGGAAAGACAATCTTAACTCATCCTCTCTTACCGGCGCCATTGCAAAGGCTTTTACATTTGGTTCAGGAAAGTCTTCCGCAAACGGTAATAAACTCGGAACGTACCCTCCCATACCAATTGAACCGAACGAACCGCGGGTCCGAAAATTCCTTCGCGAATACGGTTATGAGCATAGAAATACCACCAGAAGCTATCTTGCTCAAGCTCAAAAGTATTTGCCCATGGTAAATCAGCAAATACGCGAGCACCACCTGCCTCAGGAACTAGCTTATCTATTTCTCCTCGAGTCAGGAGCTAATCCCGACGCGAGATCTCGCGCAAATGCCTTGGGCATGTGGCAGTTCATGCCCGCTACTGCCAGGTCTTACGGTCTAAGAGTGGACAGTTATGTGGACGAACGACTGGACCCCGTGAAATCTACAAACGCTGCGCTGCTTTATTTGAAGGATTTATACGGCATGTTTGGTTCTTGGAGACTCGCTCTCAGCGCATACAATTCGGGCGAGAACAAGCTTAACAGGGTTTTGTGCAAAGCGGACACTGATGAATACGAGGATATTTGTTCGAGTCGGATGCTAAAACGGGAAACAAAAGAATTTCTGCCGCGTTTTCAGGCTCTAGCTATAATAGCAAAAAATCCGGAAAAATATGGTTTCCCTAGGATAATCTCAAAGAAATCTGAGCAAAAATTTGAACTGGTTCCCTTACAGGGAAGTTATTCTTTAGACAAGCTGGCTCGTATTGTAGGAATTTCTTACGCTGATCTCCTGGAATATAATCCAGCCCTGGTTCGCGGATTAACCCCGTCTGATCGATCACCTTATTCTTTGAGAGTTCCCCCGGGAAAAAAGGATGTTCTCCTTGCTGGGTTGAAAAATATGCCTGAAGAAACCCCCAAGCGTCAAATAACGCACATTGTTCAAAGGGGTGACACGTTAAAAGGAATCATACGAAGGTACGGGGTCTCAAAAGACATGTTGGCCCAGTTAAACCCTGATGTAAATTTTTCGCGTAGACTCAAGAAAGGCGCCAAAATTACTGTTCCGAAAATACCGGTCAAGAAAAAGATTGTTTCAAAGACTAATGGAATCCACCCGAAAAGTAAACGTAAACCTCCAGTCTCCTCGGCTAAGAAATCATAGACTCTTGACGTATTCCCACTTTTTCAGGAACGATAATCGGCGTTTATGCCGACATATTCCTCAGAAAGATCGCAGGTAAAGATTGAGGCGTTCGCTGAACCAGCCTTCAAATCCAATGATACCGAGAATTCGGGATTATCCATTTCACGTTTAGCAAGTGATTCCACGTTTCCCGATTCTACCACTCCTGATTTTAAAATCTGAACGGAACCGATCCACAGGTCAATTTTTGATGGATCAAATTGCACACCGGCAGATCCGGCCGCGCAAACAATACGCCCCCAATTAGGGTCTTCCCCGTGGAAAGCGGTCTTCACCAATGGTGACTCAGCGATCCTTCTGCACACCTTTGAAGCAGAGACTGGATCCGGAGCGCCTAATACCATTACCTCAACCAATTTGGTAGCCCCTTCGCCATCTCTCACGATCTGTTTCGCCAGATCAGAGCAAACACGCGTCAACGCCGTTGAAAAGATCGTACGGTCGGCTTCATTTTTAGAAAGCTCTTGGGAATCGGCGGAGCCGCCGGACAAAACAAGCGCAGTGTCATTGGTGCTGGTGTCTCCGTCGATAGTAATTCTGTTAAATGTCAGGTCGTTAACCTCGACGAAAGTTCGTTGCAAATATGATCTTTCTACTCGCATGTTCACAAGAATCACTGCGAGCATGGTAGCCATATTTGGCGCAATCATACCCGCTCCTTTGGCCATACCTAAAATTTTCAGGTCTCCGTTACTGAGTGTTTCTTCAGCCAAAGCAATTTTGGGCGCCGTGTCTGTTGTGAGTATTGCTGACGCTACCAATTGAAAACTCGATCGATCGAGCAGGTTCACGAGCTTTGGAATCCGTTGGTTGATACGTTCAACGGGAAGAGGTTGGCCTATAACACCAGTTGACATGGGTACTACGAGCCGCTGGTTCACGCCTATAATATTGGCTACGGACCCGGTGAGAGACAAAGCGTCGGCTAAACCTGCTTCTCCGGTGTAGGCGTTGGCATTACCGGAATTTATTAATACCGCCTGCAAGGCACCGTCTCTAACGCGTTCTCTGGTTAATATAACTGGAGCAGCGCAGACAAGATTGGTAGTCGTTACAGCCGCAGAGGCGGCAGGAATGTCGGAAACAATCAAAGCCAGGTCTAAACGATCCGAGTCCGCGTGTTTTATTCCCGCTGAAACAGCAGCAAACCTGAATCCATCAATTTCGAAGCTATTGTCCTTAAACAACCTGACTCCTCCACTTATTTGGTATAGTCACCCCCCTTTTCGTCAGTTCTTCCAAAAGGGATGTGATGTTCGTGAATTGTATAGCCATAATGCCCACTTTTTCAGCCGACCGTACGTTTTCAATTAGGTCATCGATGAAAACAGAGTCTTCTGGTTTGATACAGAATAATTCCAAGGCGTCAATAAAATATTTAGATTCCGGTTTCTTGGTTCCCATTTTGTAAGATAATGCCGCTTCTTTGTAAAAGAGTATCTCAGGGAAATTTTCGATTATGTAGTTATAATGAGCTTCGTCGGTGTTTGAAGCTAACCAACTGTCGTAACGCCGGGAAAGTTGTTGTCCTAAGAGCGCCATTTGATGATCAGGTTTAAAAATTCCGCACCAGATATCCCTGAATTCAGCCAGATCAATGCTTAGCCCTATTCTCGAAATGACTTTACTATGAAATTCATCGAAACTTATCAACCCTATCTCAAGATCGTCGATCAGATCGATTATCAATCTCGCAAAGGCGCCGGGATCATTTTTCGATTCATACGCCAGATCCGGAGGAAGGTAGTTTAGCAGCCTGCGCACGGCAATACGCCAATCAAATGGAACAAGCACGTTGCCAAGATCAAAAATCAGATTTTTAACGGGCATTAAGGCTCTAAAACCTCTTGCGTCTGTTGATCAAATTGAAGTGACCACGGATCGTTCGTTCCCATTCATCCATGAAAGCTTCTACGATGTCTCGGACAGGCTGGCCGGATGTTTCCGTCAAATGTCTCATCGCTTCCCAAAAGTCGTCAATAGAAGGAAGTGTTTCATCTGTGATGCTGATGACTAAAGTGTTGCCACAGGAACAGTTTCTGTAAATCATGGTAAACGGTTTGCCAAAGGTTTCTCCTGCATCCTCCATAGACTGTCCTTTAGATTCCGTCTCATGAATGTAATCATAAAGGCTGGGGTATTTCTTACCACATGTCCTGCACCTCTTTGGAAAGAGTCGCTTGTCGTTATTTATTGAGGAGAACTGTTGGATGAAATCCCTGAAAACCATATCACGAGTTCCTTCATCAACTCGCAACTTGGTTTCTTGTTCCATAAAACCTCCAACAAAAATGAACAGTGCGCGCAAATCAAATGGCAATATAATGGCATCGCAGTTAGTTCAAGATTCCTGGCCGTTATATCCACGCAGCCATTTTTCAATCCTTTCACGCCGCAGGAATACCAGGAGGAGAGTTAAAGCGCAAACTATTGTCAGTGTTAAGAGAAAAACCCAGTCCCCCTCGAATAAAGCAGAACCACCCAAGCTTAACATAATGGTCCCTGGAATCCGTCCAATGGCGCTGACCCAAAAAAATGTTGAAACGTTCATCGGGCTTAACCCCAATATATATGAAAGAATATCCTTAGGGAAACCAGGAATGGCGAACAGTATTAATGAAATTATGGCGCCACGACGCTCAGTTAAAAAATGGAATCTCGCTAGGGCCTTCTCGCTTACAAAGTAGCTTACCAGAGGCATACCGATAAGTTTTGCGGCGAGGAATGCTGCCATTGACCCGATCGTCAATCCGATGGTTGAATATATTGTATTTGCAGTTGCGCCGAATATAAAACCCCCTACAGCCCCGGTCAGTTCGCCGGGAATAGGCGCGATGACCACTTGCATAGCCTGAATAATTATAAATGCGCATGGGGCTGCCTTGCCCCACGTTTCGACATAAGTTCTAAGTGTATCCTTATTTTCAAAGATGATGAACAATTCTGAAAATAAAGGGGCCAAGCGGTCTGTTATCCATAGATAAACGCAGCAAGCCACAATTATTGTTAGACATACTATTGCCAGTCTCAAACGTCGGGCGTCACCAACATCAATGTTCATTGTTGCTCAAACTCACTTCAGCTACGTCGCCATCGTTATGACTGTTTTGGCCGACTTGAATTCTCTTGAGGATTTCGTCTTCCATTCGCTCGATCAACGTGGAAAATGTTTCTGACCGTAATGCCGAAAGAGCAATCCCATTGTAGCGGACGCACAAATTGTCAACCATTTCATGATCGGCAATATCGATTTTGTTAAACACCCGAAGAATTGGCTTTTTCGATAATAGAAGTTTATCAAGTAAATTTTCAACAGCTTCAATTTGTTTTTCAACATTAGGATTGGATGAATCAATGACGTGAAGAAGCAGGTCAGCGTCCGCCAGTTCATCCAGAGTCGCTGCAAATGCCTTAACTAAAGTCTCTGGAAGATCTTTGATAAATCCGACGGTGTCAGTAATTATTACCTCAGTGTCGCGAGGGAAACGTAATCTTCTGCTCGTAGGATCCAGTGTAGCAAATAGTTTGTTTTCCACAAGAACCCTCGATTTCGTCAAGTTGTTCAGTAGGGTAGATTTGCCAGCATTAGTATACCCTACTATAGAAATGACTGGAATATGTTTCCTGGTCCGGAGGCTGCGTCTAAGAGACCTGGATTTGGCTACTTGTGCGATCCTTTTTTCAAGGAGGTCGATTCTACTGCGAATTCTCCTGCGGTCAATTTCCAGTCTGGTTTCACCGGGTCCGCGCCCTCCTATGCCTCCGGTCAGTCTTGACAATGCGTCGTCTTTTTCACTTAATTTGGGTAGAGCGTACTTCAGTTGCGCTAGTTCAACCTGAAGTTTCCCCTCACTCGATTTGGCTCTCTGGGCGAATATGTCAAGAATAAGCTGAGACCTGTCGAGAACTTTGATTTCTGTGAATTCCGAGATCGCTTTGACTTGGGGAGCGCTTAATTCGGTGTCAAAAACGAGAACATCAGCCCCTTTGTGCAAAGCGTCGATGACTATTTCTTTGAGTTTTCCTTTGCCGACTACATAGTGGGGGTCAACTGAATCCCTCCGTTGAACTGAAAATCCAACCACCCTTAAACCACAGGAACTTGCCAATTCGCTGAGTTCCTCAATCGACTCTTCTACTTCCCAAGAGGTTCCACTAGTTTTACCTACAAGATAGGCCATTTCCTTTTGAGAATCTATTCCTCTGGAACTTACTGTTCGATAGATTTCATCCTCCAGAGATTTTATGAACCCGAGGAAATCCAGGTCGAGATGCGAGAGAATAGTAGGCTCGATCGCACGCCATGCCAAGCCTTTGGGATTGGGTGGAAGAAGATGAGCGATTTCTATGGTTGTAGGTAGACCGATATCGTCAACGCCTATAGAGGCAATAAGATCTAATCTGAGCAGGGCAAGATCCGTAAGATCTTCTTGCGACAAACGTTCGTTTTTCAAGTGTGTATGCACAAGTCGTAGGCCTCGAAGTCTTCCGGCCCCCACACGCCAGCCTGCTAATCGTGGGATGAAAATCGAACGGGCGTCACCAACGATTACCTGTTGGATTCTGCCTTTCCGATCAATTAATAGCCCTAACTGACGATTGATCTCAAATGACAATTCTGTGAGGTTGCGGGCCAATTCAGGGGTTATTAGTCTGTTCGCAGGTACGCGCCTGATCGCGAATTTTTCGAGCTTGGCAATTTGTGAGTGTTTTAGCCCCAAAGTCGAGCCGGAAACAAAATTCAAAAAATCCTCCAAAGTTAAGGATTGGCAAATATTATTGAAAATTTTCAAGGTGGAAAGTCGTTTAGCCCAGTTGAAGAGCCTGACTTTCCCCCTCCGTAGTCACAACAATTTACTAGGCTTTTCAAAAATTGAGCGTAACACTTTTATTCCTATCGTTACAATACTAATCAGACTCCGGAATAACCTTAATCTCAACACGTTTTTGGAGATCAAGGTATTGTTTCGCGACTCTAGAAACATCTTCAGGTTTAACTTTAGAGATTCTGTCAACGTATTGGGCTTCAAAATTCCAGCCGAAACCGTACAATGTATTTAGCGCGTAGCTATCAGCCCGGGAATAGGTACTCTGAAGGGCTATTTCGTGTCCGCCTATTAAATTGGTTACAGAGTTTTTGACCTCCTTCTCGGAAATTGTGGCCGCTCGAATCTTTTCAATTTCACCTAACAACCCTGAAAGTGCCCTGTCAGCTTTAGCCTCATCACAGGCAATGTAAAAGCCGAATACGCCTGGGTCGAGGTTG
The DNA here is from genome assembly GCA_023474025.1 of Deltaproteobacteria bacterium. Taxonomy (GTDB): domain Bacteria; phylum Desulfobacterota; class Desulfomonilia; order Desulfomonilales; family Desulfomonilaceae; genus CAJBEZ01. The sequence continues at coordinate 7,630 of JAMCYH010000192.1, read as the reverse complement.
CAGCGCATGAATGATGAGACGGTATAGGCCAAAGATTCCTTGTCCCTAAGCTGTAAAAACAGTCGCCCACCCTGTCCTGACAGTATATTGTTCAGGACCTCAAGCGGATACCTATCCTCGTCCGCTAAAGTTACTCCTTTGAAGCCGATGGCTATGTGAACTTTAGCTCTTGGAATGCGAATAGTTCGAGTTCGTGGCGCATCAATTGATGGTTCAGCAGGGACCTTGTGAGGTTCAAATGGTGCAACCGGAACGTTTCCAAAGAGTTTTTCCAGGATCAGGAGCGTTTTATCAGGGTCAATTGCGCCTACTACTGAAATCACTGTATTTCCCGGGGTCGAATACTTCCGATAGCAGTCCATCAGATCGTGACGGGTTAATTTTGCCACTGTAGCCAAGGTTCCCTCTTTTTCAAAACCATAGGGATGTTCCTCATAAAGAGTTTCATTAAGGCGGTTAATTGCGAATGCCACAGGGCGATCTGGTTCTGTCCTTATCATGTTGGAAATGAGTTGCCGCTCTCTTTCCATTTTGTCTTCCGGAAAAGAGGGGTTCTTGAAAATTGTTGATAATAGATTCAGCCCATCTTCAAGATGGCGACTAAATATAGTCGTGGATAATCCAAACGAATCGTAACCGGAAAAGCCCGAAATCCTCCCGCCCATGCTTTCAATCTTTCTGGAAATTTCAAGCTCGGTAAAATCTCCTGCTCCTTTGGGTAACATTTCGGTCATGAAGTTCATGATTCCTTGAGTTTTCTTAGTTTCAAACCTTTTCCCACCTAAGTGGGCAATCTTTAAGGAAACCAGAGGAACAGCGTCATCAGGAGAGATAATAACCCTTATGCCATTGGAAAGTTTAGTAGAAGTAGTTTCAACGGCCTGTTTAACTTCGTCCCCCCCAACAATCCGGGTAGCTGGAGGTTGGAAAGATTTTATGATCTGCAGGAGAGAATCCATTTTGAAATCTTTTGCGCCATTGTCTGGCGAAAGAACAGTGATGGTGCTTCTTAGCGGCGCCATATATATTTTCATTACATCGGATACTTCTTCCGGAGTAACTGCCCTGTTTAGGATCAGATACTTGTCCTCGTAGTTCGGATCACCAAGGTCAGCGATTGAACTGCCGATATTTTCAGCAACTCCCTGCACTGTCTCCAGCGAATAAACATGCTGGGATTCTATATGCACCTTGGCGCGATCCAGTTCTTCCATAGTAGGCGGTTCATTGGCTAGTCGTGCTATTTGTTCCATTATCCCACGGGTCACAGTTTCCAGATTTGCGAAATCCAAAGTCGCGGAAAAGATCATGAGACCGGGTTCTTTGGGGGTTAAGCAATACGCTGAAATTGAATTGACGAGACCCTTTTCCTTTTTTAGGACCCTTACCAAACGGGAACTTTCACGACTCCCCAGTATATCCGCTGCGAGATCTAATGGATTAGCATCAATGGAAATTCCTGAGGGAACGTGGAATGCGATATTTAACCTGGTCTCCCGGGAGTTCCTGTCTAGCACTAATGATGCTCTGATTTCCTTTTGGAAAGGTTCCAAACGTCTCGGGGGTCTAAAAAATCCGGTAGGTTTTATGTCGGCAGCGAGTTTATCGACCTCCCTCAGCACCGTTGATGTGTCCACATCGCCAACTACGACAAGACACATATTTTCAGGAACATACCATTTCTTACGGAAGGCTACGATGTCATCCCGAGTAAACTTCTCCACTATTTCTTTGTAACCAATCACGGGATACTTGTAGGGATTAGCGACATAAGCGGTCGAGAAAAGAAGTTTTGAAGCCTTTCTCTCGGGCCTCTCATCTGATTCAAGGATTTCTTCCAGGACGACCTGCTTCTCTCTCTCAAGCTCTTTTGGATCGATAGTTGGTCTTAACACAGCGTCAAAAATTATGTCGAGTGAATGAGCAGTTTCTGAGGATGGAGAAACAATATGAAAAACTGTACGATCCCAACTCGTACTAGCATTGATTTCCCCACCTAATGCTTCAACCTCTTTGGCTATTTGTCCTACTCCCCTCCTGGCCGTTCCTTTAAACGCCATGTGTTCTATCAGGTGACTAATTCCTCGTTCGGCATCACTCTCGTCCGCACTGCCCACCATGACCCACAATTGAGAAGCTGCGACTTTCTTGGCGTGATCTTCCTGAATAAGGACAACTAAACCATTGGATAACGTGTGACGCGTCAACTTTCCCTCCTTAGCCCAGACATTTGCAGTATGAAATGTTGTCCAAAACAAACATGTTAAAGATACAATATGGACGGCATGATTCGAACCATGAAGCATTACTAACCCCTTTCAGGTAGTACTAGAATTTCTTGTCAATTTTTTTCATTGCCCACCCCACTAAATCAATATAGATTCCTGCGACCGATTTCGGAGAATTCCCCGGATTAATTCTTGAAGAGTTTGCGATTGCATGCTTTTGAAAACGAAAAATGCAATTCACCATCTATCCCTATTGTTAAAAAGGTTTCAAAAATGTTTTTTGAAAGGACAGTGGGAACAAACCAAAGTCTTTCCTGGTGTACTTAGTGCCCCAAAGTCGTTTGCCTTTGTTCCGACAAGTGTGTTGAACGAAGACTTTTGGCGCCGTTTCCCCCCAAAATAGAGATTAGGACTGGAAAATCGGGACCTTAATGGTTCTTTCGACTCAATGGCGTATGACAGTTTTTTAGTATGGACCATCTGATGTTATAGCGCAAGGTAAAATGTGCCCTTTTGTTGCATGTTCTATCGCAAAGTCAATTATGAAAAAGGTCCTTTTTGCTCTCCGTCTCTGAATAGCAGCACATTGGCATTGATGAATTGCGACTAACACCTGTTTATAGACCGTGGGCGAAACAACCTTGCTAACGACCCATGTTAGTTGTTTAGCTATATTTGTCTGGGGCGTTTATTATACGCCTCAGAGCTGGAGGAACAAACACCGTTTCCAAGTCGAATCGACGTAAGGATCGAGCAATTAACCTGATTTTTCTTTTTTTGGAATCATTTTTGTCTATCAGTATAAGATGATCATCTAGTAGTCTGCAATAGCCCCCCGTGACCCGAATTGGCCCCTTAGCAAGGTTCTCGTACCTGAGCTTGACACCCAATCGGTTGGCGAGATCTTCAAGTTTTGACAACACATCAAAATCGTTCATACAGGCAATCTCAAAAATCTTAGACTCTTCTGTTCGATTAGGTTTTAAGCTCAGACTTGTCAAGCAAAATGCTACCAATGTTTTGCAAAAATGAGACGTCTTATAGCTCAGCAGTGTAAAATATTTTGAGAGATTACTGGTGAATCTTGACAATCAAGGTGTTTGTCTATAACATACGGTAACTCGTATGTTTTTAAGCTGTTGAATAAATTATCGTTTAATTGGAGGTATTTTGGTGAGGACGTCTGAAGTAATAGACTTGGTGGCTCAGGAAGCCGGCATAACAAAAAAAGCGGCTTCAATTGCTTTGAAGACCGTAGTTAAGGCTATTCAGGATTCATTAAACAATATGGACGGCATGATTCGTATCCCTGATCTTGGAACATTCAGAGTCATTCAGAAAAAAGAAAGAATGGGTACTAATCCGAAGACTGGGGAAAAAATTAAAATCCCCAGCGCGACGGTACCCAAATTCACCGCATCTGCCACTTTAAAAAAATTGGTAGCCGGGGAGGGATAATTCCATCGGACGTTCCTGGTTTGTCAATCTGGCGCTATTCGGCGCGACTCTGGTTACAACAACAGTCGCTGGCGCATTGTATGCTAATAAAGAGTTAGTCTCATGGAGCTCTTTTTTTGTTAATGGACTCGTTTTTTCAATTCCGTTGATGTCCATTCTTCTGGTCCATGAGATGGGACATTTTCTGGCGGGCAGACGTCGCAATTTAGATGTGACGCCTCCCTATTTCATACCAGCGATACCGCCGGTGGGTACTTTCGGCGCATTTATCAAAATCCGTTCGATTATTCCCGACCGGCAGGCTCTCATCGAAGTTGGCGCCGCGGGCCCCGTTTGCGGCGCCATTGTCGCCATCCCGTTGCTTTTCGTTGGAATCAGCCTTTCCGACATCCAGCAAGGGACCCAGAGCGCAGGAGGAGGGCTTTCTTTTGGCACTTCTATCATACTCGAATTGGCCTGTTGGCTCTGGTTTGGTCACTTCTCGACCCAGGCTGTGATCGTCTTACATCCAATCGCTATTGCCGCGTGGTTCGGACTATTTGTTACCGCCATGAACCTACTGCCAATGGGACAGTTGGACGGTGGGCATGTGGTATACGCGATGTTCGGGCCTAAAATCGCTCGCTACGTAAGTTACGGAGTTTTTGGCGCTTTGCTTCCACTGGGATACCTGGCTTGGCCCGGTTGGATAATGTTCGCTGCGCTTGCCCTTTTGATCGGTCTGAAACATCCGCCACCCCTCGATACATATAGTCCACCGTCGGCTGCAGGCAAGACGCTTGCCTGGACGGCTATAGCATTGTTTGTAGTCACTTTTGTGCCGGCTCCAATAAGTGTTTTTTGAAGGCATTTAATTTGCCTACCCCATGCGCCGTAAACAAAAAATACGCCCGCAGTGGCTATTTTAAATCGTCTTTATAGCGTCGGTGGATTGTTTGCTCCTTACAAAAGACGTTATGGCCGTGAGAGCGGCGATAAAAGCGCCTGAAAAATAGGCGTAACGCAATCCCGTGAGAAACAGGGTTCCCTCTTCATAGTTCAGAGAATGTTTTCCAAGGACGTTTTCATCTACGAATATGTGAAGAACTGCTCCAGCTATGGCTATCCCTGAAATCATGCCAACATTGCGGACAGTAGCTACTATCGCTGAAGCTACACCTGCATTTTCTCGAGGGACCACGCTCATGGCCGCGCTGGTGTTAGGGGATTGAAAAACACCAGTGCCGATTCCAAAAATGGCCAACCTCAACGCCACATCCAGCGGAGTGGCTGAAGAAGGAAGTAAGCCCATTAATGCGAGAGCTATACAACTAATTGAACCACCTATGCATGACAGTAATCGAGTCCCAGGCCTGTCTGATAGAGCGCCACTTACCGGCGCAATTATAATTACCGCAAGAGGGAAAGCTGTCATGACTTTTCCTACACCCGCAGGGCTGCAATGTAGAGCGCGTTGCAAGAAAAATGGAGTCAGAAAAACCATCACGTATTGGGATACAAAGTTGAAAAAAGAGCTTAGGCAGGCAAAAGAAAAGGTGGCGGACTGAAATAGTTTGAGATTTAGCATTGGAGCAGATGTCCTGGATTCTATGATAAAAAACATCAGCCCACTTGCTATCGCGGTAGTCAAGGACACAATGGTAATTATATTCATCCCGTCGCTCTGGAGGCGGTTGATGATCATTATAGTTGAAAACATGAAAACAAAGGCGGCTATGGCTCCCCAATAATCCAACTTGTTAGTTTTACGCTCGAAAGGAGGTATCACCTTAAATCCTACAATCAACGCGACAACGCCAATCGGCAGATTGATGAGGAATGTAAATCGCCAACCGAATAAACCGGTGAGAAATCCACCCAGTGAGGGGCCGATGGCCAAACCTGTGGAGATGCTTATAGCGAATATTCCTAATGCCCTACCCAACTCGGTTGGAGGAAAACTCGCCGTAATAATCGCAAAGGGGACAGCCATCATCATGCCCGCTGTAAGTCCCTGTACCGCCCTAAAGACGATCAACCAGAACATTGTCGGCGCGAGTCCACAAAGGCCTGAAGAAATTACGAAGCCACCAAGACCGTAAAGAAAGACCTTTTTGTACCCGATTACGTCTCCGAGTCGTCCATAAAAAAGTAAAAGACTGCTAACGGTTAGCAGGTATATGACTGGCACCCATTGCGCCGTGGATATGTCTGTGTGAAAAACCTCTGTTAGAGTCGGAAGAATTACGTTAACCATGCTGGCGTCAATAGGGACCATAATCATTCCAGTCATTACGGATACCAGTATGGCGTATCTCTTTTCCAAATCGCCACCTCTGTTTACATGATTAAAACGGACTCGCCCATTAAGGTAACGTTCCTATCGATGATTTTCCCCCCATTTTCGTATATGCTTTTGCAATGACTATTACGCCGAAAGCGAAAAGAACTTCAAGGGAGTATAAAACGAACACCGGTAAATGAATTAGTCCTGTTAATAAGGGATCGCTAAAAATCATCTCCGCTGCTACTTTGCCCAAGATAGCCGCGCCAAAATAGATAATGAACCGATACTGGCCCATTAGCCTTGACAGTAAATCGCTGGCAAACACAACTAGGGGAATACTAAGAACAAGCCCAAAAATCAACATTGGGAGGTTGCCTCGGGATGCTGCTGCAAGAGCCAGAATATTGTCGGTCGACATGGTGACGTCTGCCACCATTATTGTCCATATTGCATTCCATAAACTGGTTCCCGGAGAACCGGTTTTTTGGGTAACAGCGTCCTGAACTAGCAGTTTGCAACCAATCCAAAAGACAAGCAAGCCGCCAACAAGTTTTACAAAGTTTAGTTCGAGCAACTGGGCGGCGAAAAAAGTGAGCGCCACACGAAGGATTACGGCTAATCCAGCGCCGAAAATGATCCCAAACCGGCGCTTTTTTTTCGGCAGTGACCTTACCGCCATTGCGATAACCACGGCATTGTCACCAGCAAGAACAATATCTATTAAAAAGATCTGGGATACAGCGAAGGCAAGGTTTGGGATTGAGCCTGAAAATGCTCCCCAATCAAAATTCATAATCTACCTCAATTTTATTTCAACACGGTTGATTTACCTGTCATGGTCACTCGTAGAAAATGGCGCGCCACCTGTCAAATCTTAAGACGCATTGCTGCTCCATCTCGTTAAGCTCCTACGTTAGGATGAAAAAAGTCAATATTATAACCGACCGGCATTTGACATGTCTAACAAAGGCTGCGTTAAAACTATTTTCGCGGATAAGGGGCAGATCTTTAGCTAATCAATATGATCATGATTTGACATCCTGACCACCAGCACTGAACATGTAGCTCTCCGTAAAACCGCCTCAGCCACACTACCCAGAATCTGGTACCTAAAACCTGTCCATCCATGCGTTCCCATTATGATCAAGTCTGCGCGCTCTTCTTTAGCGAAATTCAATATTTCATCAGACGGGGAACCGACCCTTGTATGGTAAGAGGCCTCTATGCCCTGTTTCCTAAATTCCTGAACAATTTCTTCGAGGTCCGCGTTTACTGGTTCTTTCACCTTTTCAATGGCCTGCTGTTCATGGAAGCGCATTTTGGGACGGTAGGCGTGGACTGGCCATGTGCCGATAACATGAATGATTATTATGCAAGCGCCTGACGCCTTGGCGTAGCCCAACGCCCAGCTTCGCGCAGCCTCCGAATTCTTGGAAAAGTCTTCACAAAAAAGTATCTTCTTTATCTCCATGATTCTAACCTCCCTAAATCATACATGATTGATGTTATGTTATTAGCAGAAATTTGTCGTGCGTCTCATTCAAATCACATATTCTCCTACGCTTTTCGAGGTCCTCGGGCCTGTTAGCAACAAATAGAAATGTCCGCTTTTATAGCAAATGAATTGTCCTCTTTTTAGGAACTACGGGAGACAAGCGCAGGGCGTAGCCCGAAGCTT
>JAMCYH010000183.1 GCA_023474025.1 Deltaproteobacteria bacterium | reverse complement strand
AATGAGGTTTTTCAAGACAGGCTGTTTTATAATACTGATTGCGGTTACAATACTTTATCTTGAGGAGCAGGGGAATATTCAAAAAAGATCATTAGAGTTAAAGATAAGTGATCTCAAACAGGAAAACAGTCAACTGGAACACGACATTGAATCATTGGGGCAAAAAATATTAAAATTAAGGACAGATCCTAAGGCAGTTGAAAAAGTGGCTAAACGCAAACTCGGAATGGTCGGCCCGGATGAGACGATATATATTTTCGAGGCGCAGACTGCCAAAAAATAGAATCCCGACTAATTAAAACATCCCAATTGACAGGAATAGACTTTGATTTTGAGATCGTTCAAAATCTGGCCCAACCTTTTTTAGATAGTCCAAGTTTTTTCGGCTACTTCAAAGGCCTCCCTGCACGAAATTTTCCGACCTGGAAACTGATCGAGAATCAATCGCCTAATTTGAATTTCATCCATTGATAGCTCCAAAAACTGAACAGTCAAAAATTTATAAAAAAAATCGTTTGCACCCATGATAACCAACAGGCATATTCTTTTCAATGTCCTGAAGAGCGCTTGAAAATCTTATAGATGTTGGGGTTTGAGCGATGTGGAGTCTTAAATCATTAACGATTGAAGATAAAATGATCTTTGACCAATTTCTTCATATAGATCCTCCTGAAGCTTCAGAATATACTTTTACTAATCTTTTCATGTGGCGAGGCAAATACCACCCATCCTGGACCATAATTGACGACTGTCTGGTGATTGTGATGCATCCTGATGGTGAAGCGCCTTTTGGTTTGTTTCCTGTAGGTTCGGGTGACAAACGTTCTGCCTTGAAATCGTTGAAAAAAATGTTACTCGATTATTCAGACCGGCCGCTAATAAGTCGAGTGGAAAAACGAATGATTGAGAGTTTCGTTGACAACTCCGAATTTGTGATACGGTTTGATCGCAACAACTGCGATTACGTCTATGTTTCGGACCACTTGATACGGCTACCTGGAAACAGATATCACAAAAAAAAGAACCATTTGAACAGATTTAAAAAAAAATGGAGTTTCGAATATGTCGGTTTTCATGAAGATTTGATAAAAAAGCTGCTTCAGCTTCAGGAAGACTGGTGCGAATACAGAGAGTGTAATGGAAGTGTAGACCTTAATTTTGAAGATTCAGCTGTAGTAGAAGCTCTTAAGAACTATCAGTCATTAGGCTTCCTGGGAGGCGCCATTTTGTTGGACGGAAAAGTTGAGGCTTTTTCATTTGGCGAAATGTTAAATCCGGAAACGGCGGTAATTCACATCGAAAAGGCAAATCCAAGGATTCCGGAGTTGTACACTGCCATAAATCAGATGTTTGCAATGAATAATTGGTCTGAGGTCAAGTTTATTAACCGGGAACAAGATCTAGGTTTGGAAGGGTTAAGAAAAGCTAAGGAATCATACTATCCTGATCATTTAGTCGAAAAATATGTTTTGGAAGGTTCAACCTGAAAAATTCGTGGTTCACGATTTTGAACGAGATATGGTGGGCTATTTAGTTTGAAACCGGACTATTCGAAATAAATCTTGACACTGCTATTTTAGCATCTATTATAGTTATTCTTAATTGTATAAAACAAACCTTACAAATACTTAAAAAAAGATTGGTTAGCTTTTTAGTTTTCAGCCGATTTACAGATTGGATTTCGAGTTTCTTTAAGAGATTCGTTTGTCGTCCATAGAGAATTATTGGACAAATTCATTAGGGGTCGGGAGGCCTTGATAGCCTCCTGAAGAATAATGGTCCATTCTCATAAAAGATATGGGGGTCTGTAATGAATGCTATTTATGTACTAATCATGGGATTCGTGGTAGCTGTTCTAGGCTATAGAGTCTACGCCAAGTACATCGATTCCAAAATCATCCAAGCCGACCCAAACAGAATGACACCTGCCAAAATGTATATGGATGGTGTCGAGTTCATGCCGACCAGCAGGAATATTCTCTATGGCTATCAGTTCAAATCGATTGCAGGCGCTGGCCCGATTATCGGCCCTATAATTGCTATTCAGTGGGGTTGGCTACCGGCATTGGTCTGGATACTGGCTGGAACATTTTTTATCGGCTGGGTCCACGACTATTCTAGCGCAATAATTGCCATGCGAAATGATGGCGCTTCATTTGGAGGGCTTAGTCACAGGCTCATTTCTCCCAGAGCGCGTATTATTCTTCTTTCGTTCATATATTTTTATTTATTGTTGATCGTCGGGGCCTTCGGCAACGTAGTTGTAAGTACCGCGGTAGGTTTAAAAGGGTCTCCCATGGCATGGCTCTTTTTGACCATTGGTGGAGTGCTTGCGGGTCAGATGATCTATCGATGGAAAATTGACATAATTCTTACAACTGTTATTACCGTAGGAATCGCCATGGTCGGGATTTTTCTTGGACTAAAAGCCCCCTCTAATCAGGTCCTCGGGGATTCACTGGCAAATAGCCGGTGGTTGTGGGCTATAGCAGCTTTTGTATTTTGTTATTTCGCTTCTGTGCTTCCCATATGGCGTTTTTCTCTGCCCGTAAATTATGTGGCAGCGTACATAGTCTTCTTGGGTTTGGTTTTCGGAGTTATCGGTGTTTTCATTCTAAGGCCTGAGTTCACGTTACCGGCATACACCAGTTTCAAGATCCCAATCGGCCCGATTTGGCCAATAATGTTTGTTACAATAGCCTGTGGAGCTGTTTCGGGATGGCACAGTATCGTTTCAAGTTCGGGGACTGCTAGGCAGCTTGAAAATGAGATGGACGCGAGACCTGTTGGGGCGGGGATCATGTTTTTGGAAATGATGCTAGCCCTTTTTGCTCTGATAATCGCAGGCACGATTTATGGATCCGCTGGAGAATACGCCGCTGCTGTGGCGAAAGGCCCAGGTGGAGTTTTCGCGGAGGGAGTAGGAAAGTTCTTGAACGCGGTTGGACTTCCGCTAGGTCTAGGCAAGATCTACGGAAGTGTAATGATGATATTTCTAGCTATCACTATCATGCAATTAGTAGTACGCTTTATGCGAGTAGCAACCGCAGAATTACTAAGTGACATAAGCCCCATATTCAAAAACGTTCATATTGGGACCCTCGTGGCAAGCGTATTAGGCATGGTACTGGTGATAACTGGGTGGTGGCAGTATCTCTGGGTCCTTTTCGGTGGAGCCAACCAACTGATGGCTTCTTTAGCGCTCATGCTGGTATCAGCGTGGCTTGTCTCTCAAGGTAAACCTGCCGCATGGGCTATGATTCCAATGATTTTCATGTTTGTAACAACAATTGCTGCCCTGTTATACACATCGTACAATTTGCTTGCTAAAGTTTTCGGTGGGACTCTTAAAGGTGAAGCCCTGATAGGCAATACCCTAATGGGTTTTACTTCGTTATTCCTCGTAGTGGCCGCTCTGGTCCTAGCCAGTGAAGGATTCAAGGCTTTCCGCCGTTTTAGGGCTATGCGCGCCGCGCAGCCCCAACCGTCCAACGCATAATGTGTCGGTCCAAGAGGTGACCTGAAAAGTGCGGGCGCCTCTTTTTCTGAACATTTTTGGAGCATTAGTCATGTCTGAAAAACAAAAGAAAAAAGGTGGCTTTTTTCAATCTGTTAAGGAATTTGTATATGGCGTAGCAGCCCATGATTCAGCCCGTTTCGCGCTGAAAACACGCGCTAGCATGGAACATCTATTCATTTTAATTACCATGGGTGACATGCTTGGTGTTCCTATTCTTCCACCTTATTATTCCTTGCGCCTTCTCCCTTATGTGGTGCCTCAAATCTCGACCTGGAAAAGACGTATGTTGAGAGAGAAGGATTTAACTGATGGTCTCGCTTAACACAAGTCGTTTAATTTTAAGGCGTATTAATTCCAGTTTTTTTGTAAATCATTTTTAACTGCTTTTATTATTTATCGAAATTGTAGGGGCAAACCTAATGTCGTTAGCACAGATTTTTGAACAATATCCTGACAGGCGATACATAATGTTCGGCGGGAAAGGCGGGTTAGGTAAAACTACCTTTTCAGCCGCCACGTCCTACTACCTGGCCAAAAAAGGGAAAAAAGTTCTAGTCTTTTCGGTTGATCCGCAAGCATCACTCACAGACATTTTTCAAAAAGACATATTTGGTAAAGGTCCTACAGAAATCATGCCGAACCTCTACGCGCAGGAGATCGACGCGGACAAACGTATCAAAGAATATCAACAAGAAATCAGACAGAAAATTCTCGACATGTACGGTATGGATAAAATACCTGATGAAATTGAGAGTTATATCCAGGCAGCAGCAGCAGAGCCAGCTATGGAAGAAAGCGCTATATTCGATGAAGTAGTGGATATAGTCGTTAAGGGCGGCTACGATTACTATATCTACGATTTAGTGCCTCTTGGGCATGCTCTATATTATCTGAGTATGGCGTCGGTTTATGACGCATGGATTGACAAGATAACCAAACTTCGGGAAGAAATGCGGGAATATGACCAAGTAGCGGCTGTCATGCAAAGAGAAAAGGAACTCGAAGAAGACGCCATCTTGAACGAACTTTTATATATAAAGGAAAGAATAAATAAATCATCGAGTATACTTACCGACAAGACTAAGACCGCCTTCTTTTTTGTACTTACTGCAGAAGAAATGGTAATAAAGGACACCCAAAAGGCTGCAGAACTTTTTGCCAAATTCGACGTTCCCTTAAGCGGTTACATTATTAACAGGGTGTTGCCGGAAGAACTCAAATCAGGAAACATCCCTGATTATCTTAAAAACAGAATCCAGATGCAGGAACATTATTTGGAGGTCATCGAGAACGAATTTCGTGACCAGATTCTGGCATCTGTTCCCGAGATGGAACGCGACGTTACAGGTTTGCCGATGATTGAAAAATTGGCCAAAGCTATGTTTGGTGATTTATAAGGGACAGGGGGTGCGATTGTGAATCAAATAGTTGTTAACATGAAGAAATATTTTGATGATAATCCCCGTCTCAAATACATCTTTTTTGGTGGTAAAGGTGGAGTGGGGAAAACCGCTATAGCTGGAGCAGCGGCTCTCTGGTCCGCAAAAATGGGGCGAAAGACTCTGCTCGCTTCGACAAATCCTGTCCACAGCCTCTCGAACCTCTTTGAACAAAATGTTTTTGGCCGTCCGGTAGTCGTATGTGACGAAGAAAACTGCCATGCTTTTGAAATTGACACTAGAGACACCATCGAGAGATCCAAAAAGGAAATCCGGGAAAAAATTAACTGGTTTCTTAAATTCGCTGACATTACCACGAAGGCGGAGGAATTTATCGAGTCAGCTACAATGAATCCTGCGTTTGAGGAATCCGCAATGTTTGAAAACATGATGGACCTTATGTTCAAGGATGAATATGATTTTTATGTCTTTGATACCGCCCCGACAGCCAATGCCCGACGACTTCTTGGTATGTCAAAAGTTTATGGACTATGGGTTGATAAAATGCTTAAAAGCCGGGAAGAGGCGAAATCCTTGAGAGAAATGTTGTCATTTTCAAAAAAAGAACAGCAAGATCCTCTGCTAGATTATTTATTGAATTTCAAGGACCGAATGACCCATGCAAAAGAGTTATTGACCGACGACGCTCTAACGGCTTTTTTCTTTGTTACTCTTCCAGAGAGTTTACCAATTGCGGTCATAACAAGATTTATAAATTGGTTTTATGAATTCGGAATCCCTGTAGGTGGTGTAATTGTTAATGGATTGATCCCGAAGGACCAACTCACTGATGATTCGGCGGAATTCGTCAAGAATCGGGTTACCATGCAAGATGAACACATGGGACAGATCTGGAAATTATTTGAAGGTAAAGTCAGAGCGGTAATACCTTTATTTGAAACTGAGGTAAAAGGACCCGCAATGTTAAACAGAATGGTTGACTATCTGATGCCGAAATAACCCACTAATAAAGGCTGGAGTCCCAGATGACGCTAGCCTTTTTATTTTTCGTTTCTGGCATTTAATCTGGTTCGCAATTATTCGACAAGTCTTGAGAGTCGTTCCTAATGCGCTGATCGATAAGCTTTTCCAGCTCATCAATTTTCCACCCCCCACAAACCAATTTCTTATCCACAATAAATATCGGCAACTTTGACGGCCAATGAATTAATTGTTGAAAAAGTCCCATGGGAGAATGCGCGTCAATAATCCTAAAACAAATACGATGTTTGTAAAGCTGTTTTAATGTATTGATATAATGAATTAAAAGGACGTTTTCTTGCTTAAGGTCTTCTGGATAATCGTCACGACAATCCTGCAGATATTTTTTGTGTAGATCCAGTTGGTGGCTGACCAACGCGCAGACTTTGCATTCATATCCCAAGGCAGTTAAAGTTGGTATGACAACATCAACACGAATAGGGTTCATTTAGAGGACCACTAGATATCGTTAGACAATAATCACAATACATATTTCCAGTTAATTCAAAAATCCGGAATGTCAACAAAAGGTCGCACAGTTCGTGACCTACCGTTTACGGATGGGTCGTGCATTACAATCTTCTTCTAGGGCTATTGTAAAAACGGTTCTAAGAGTGTCTATGTTATTTCCACTTGGAGAAACGCGGCCACCTTTTTAGGCAGATCCTGATTAGTGTGTTCCCCCTCCAAAGGCCGTAAGACAACTATAGGGAAGGAAGGATGATTTTCAGCAATTTTCGGCCAATTTGAAGGGATTCCGGTCCTACGCGACTTCGTGTCTGAGGAAGTCCCCCACATTCGTGTTTTTGTCCATAGTTAATTTCTTAGATATCCCTGGCATGACCTGAACATCTTGACGCCGATATTCTTGAAAACAATCGACGTACCAACCATTAGCGGAAAAGGCCGCCTAATCAATACTATTTGAACTCTTAAACAGCCCAATACCGCGAGACATTCGATGATCCTTTGAACTGACTATAATTTTTTCCTACAGATCGCAAAGTAATGCGGCAGTTGGCGTTTTCATAAAACAGGGAACTATTCAGGGAATGAAGCTAATTTATGCGTCGGAATTTCGCGAATAAACCAGGATCTGATGTGTCCTCGAACACTTCTGTGGATACGTAGTGATTCTTGTCATTGAACCGGACGTACATAATCTCTTCTTCTGAAGCGCCTTTTCTCTTGTGACGCAGCTCGTGACCCGAAAGGCGCCAAGTTCCTTCTTCAACTGTTTGAGAATCCCCGATTATTGCTGTTCTTCGGAACGTCCCATCATTGTTATATTGAAGAATCAGAGTGAACGCGTTGGCTCCTTTACTCACAAATGGCCTGCCTTTATAGGATTCTAGGTACGGTTTGCCTGGTTCCTTGGTCTCATAAATTTCCCATTTGCCTAAAAGTTGGGAAGATTCTTTATCCAAAGAAGTCTTGCCGACTACCTTGTTATCCTGCGCGTAAATCGGCGGTAGGAGGACACTCATGACAAAAGCTAATAGCATCGTTAAAACAAGACGCTTGACAGTCACGCTGAGGTTCCTTTCATGAACACGAGCGGCTACATTTTCGGAAGGTTTTGAGAATTTTCCAATGGATTAACTGTGTCGAATTTTATCACAAGAGTGGTTTTGCGGCAATCTGAACTTCTGAAAATTCTAAACACCCGGATCAACTTTTATAGGATTTGCCGACGCTCTATCATTGAAAAATGAGTGTTTGATTTGACTTCAAGGCCTATATCAGATATCCATAATTGTTAAATTCGTGTAGCCCAACGAATTAAATCGGGCTAAGTGATGAGGTGAATTGTGGCCGAGAAAAAGCCCAAAAGAAAAGAACTGCTCAACGAACCTGATGAATTTATTACTTGGTCCACCAGGATCATTGAATTTGTCCAACGGAACCAAAGAGCGACAGCTATAGGCGCAGCTGTTTTTGTGTTGGTAATTTTAGCCTCTTTTGTTTATTACGGTTATCAAAGCCGACGGCAGGCTACAAGCCATGAAATGCTGGAAACAGCTATAAGATCATACGAAAAGCTGGCGGCTTCTGAAAATCCAAAAAACTCATCTGCAAATGACAAGCTTTTTGATATCTTCAGAAAGATTTCTCGGGATTATTCAGACCTTCCTAGCGGCCAAATAGCCATTCTTTATGAAGGCCACATCCTTTTCAATAAAGGTGACTTCAAAGGGGCTTTGGACAAATATAATCAATTTCAATCATCGATTTTGGCCAGAAAAGGATTGGGACCATTAGCTCTTTATAATATGGCGCAATCTGAAATGGCCCTTAAAGATTATGAACCAGCCATAAATCTATTCGATCAACTAACCAGAGATATAAACTCCCCTTACAGACGTGAAGCCTACTCGTCAATAGCTCGAATATATGAAATGATGGAGAAAAAGAAAGAGGCGGCTCAAGCTTATAAACAATACTTAAAAGTTTTTCCCGAAGCGCCGGACGCAGATTTTGTAAAGACCAAAATAGCTCAACTTTCGGAACAAGGATAATTCAAAGAAATCAAGGGATTGTTATTCAAGGGTATTCAATCGCGTCTTATGATTACCTCCGATTCAATTACCCATACACTGAATTGAGCATGACCGCAGGTTTTTTGTTGTGGTCACCTGTCCTCCTGAACTTCCGGGCTGAACGCATTTCTCTCCAGTAACTGGTCAAGGATGAACCTAACTTCACTAAATTCGAAATCATCTTCAAACGTGATTATGAAGATATTATTGGCGTGTAAAAAAGGCATTGATTCCAATCAACTTCTCCATACCTCTTTGACTTCTGGTAATTTAATTTAATCAGTTCTTGAGAGCAAGCAAACTGAACAAAAACCAAAATACGCGTCACAATATCATCAAACTGTTGGAAATAAAAATCCAGGAGGACAGGTGACCACAACAAAATCAGATCCATGGATCCCCTTTCATAAGATTGTTCAAGATCCATGGTCTAAAATAATACAGGAAAAAAAAGATACTGGGGTAAAGGTAATCGGTCATATTCTTCCAGACGTTCCTGAAGAACTTATACACGCTTCTGGAGCCATTCCTTTTGCGTTGGCCGGAGCTGGAATTTCAATCAATTTGGCCCAGGCCAAAATTCCAAGTTACTCCTGCAGTCATGTAATGGGGGCGCTGGAATTACAGCTCAAGAGTATGCTCGATTTCCTCGACGGTATTATCATTCCCTATGTTTGTGACACAACCAGGAATCTCTATCATCTCTGGCGCAACGTCTTCCCGGACGTCCCGACCGAATTTCTCAGACTGCCCAAAAAAGTAGCAGACCCTGACGCCAGCCGATACCTTCATGAAGAATACATTCGAATTTCAAAATGGTTGAATGGTATTACAGAGCGCGAAATCGATGAAAACAGTCTTACTAGAGCCATTTCGGTTTATTCAAAGAGCAGAGACCAACTTAAATCTGCGTATTTTAAAATGCAAAGGTCTCCCGAGACGTGGAGCGCACATCGTGTAATTTCATTGTTCGAATCCTCCCTGAGGATTCCCAGGGAAGATCATCTGGAACTCATGACCTACTTACCGTGGACCGTTCCCGACGAAAAAATCTCAGACCGCGCAAGGATTTATGTTCGCGGTAAAGTATGGGATCCTCCTGAAATCACAAAGCTATTTGATGAATTAGGATTTGTTTTGGTTGGAGATGAAATAGTGACCGGATTTCGCTCCGTCATGGTCAACGCAATCATCCAGGAAGATCTGGTTCAATCGCTGGTGGATCGTCATATGTCAACGGTTCCGTATACCGGTTATTACACCGACCCCAGAAAAATGGTTGAAGACTTCGTGGAGCGAATTCGTTCTTGCGGCGCTGAAGGGGTTATATTTCTGAATCCGAAATTTTGTGAAGCGGCCGCCTCTTGTTGTTATGAGAAGCCATATGCGCTCAAGAAAAACAATATTCCAAATCTTATTCTGGAAACATCAAGCCGAGGGACTTCAACAAGTCAGATTAGGCTAAGACTTGAGGCTTTCAAAGAGATTCTGACTGACGATCTTCCATAATGGTTGAGACAAATATTCTGGAATTCGACACAAGAGTGGCGCACGGACCCTGTTGGGACAATGCTTCTAACAAATCAATATTCTAAGGCTTAAAAATGGAACCAATCAAAGCCCTCAAGGCAATTAAAAAAATTACAAGTGACTATTTCACATCAGCGCATATGGCTTCTCATAACAACAAGCCCGTAGTCTATTGCAACGTCTTTACTCCTGTTGAACTCATCTATGCGATGGATATGTTCCCAGTTTATCCGGAAAATCATGCCGCAATTATCGGGGCGCGGAAGATGGCCACAGAATTATCTTCTGCAGCTGAAGGAATGGGTTATGTGATGGATCTGTGTTCGTATGCCAGGTGTGACATTGGTTGGACAAAGGCTGGTATTAGTCCAACATGGGGACTCCCAAAACCTGACCTGGTGCTGGTTATAAATTGTCAATGTGGAACTCTCACCAAATGGTTCGAAGTATTGAGCAGGCTATACAACGCTCCAATGGTACTCATTGACATTCCGCATTCTGGAAATGGGGAAAAAGACTTAGCGGCTGAAACCTATGTGAGGCGGCAGTTAGACAGCCTGGTCAAGACGCTTGAAAGCATTAAGGGGAAAAGCTTGGATGAGTCCAAATTCAAAGATGTTATACGATTATCGAAACAAGCGTCTGAACTATGGACCCAAATGCTGATAATGGGAGAGAACGTGCCTTCTCCCATGACGGTGTTCGACCAGTTTATATCCATGTTTCCAATAGTATCTCAAAGAGGGACGGAAACAGCCGTGGAATTTTATGGAAATCTGGTCAAAGAACTTCAGGACCGTGTAGAAACAAAAACATCTGCAGTGCCAAACGAACGCTTCAGGCTATTTTGGGACAATTTACCAATTTGGGCGGAATTGGGTAGGCTATCAAGTTTTCTTGCTGATAGAGGCGCTGCGGTAGTGACATCAATCTATACGTGGGCCTGGAGTCAACTCGCTGTTAATGAATACGATCCTCTAACAGATTGGACAATCAGTACTTGTACACTTTCAATCTTAACCTTGATTACAGAATCGAAAAATATGTTGAATTAGCGGAGCGGTATAAGCTTGATGGCTTCCTTTTCCATTCAAATCGAAGCTGCAAATGGATCTCACAGGATGTAATAGCGCTTAGGGATTCGATTGTGGAGCGTACGGGCATCCCAGGAGTAATTTTTGAAGCTGACCAAAACGATCCGAGGCTATATTCGTTCGAAAATATTGAGAAACAAATTGAAAATTTTATTGAATTGCTAACCTGGAGGAACCAAAAAGTTTCGTAAAAGAGTTAACCTAGTGTAGCGCCAACATTTTTGTTATTCTCCTTGCTCAACTAAAGGGTTCCTGGCCATACGACAAGCGCAGTTTCCTTCATCCCCGCTGTTCCACTCATGGATTTTTTTTCGAAATCCTTCACGGGTAAGACTCAAATATTTTTTTACATCACCTTGCGTGATGAATCTCATCTTATATGCGAAGAACACGGCCTCTTCCAGTAGTCCAGGGGTAAAAGGAAGTCGCTCCTTGAGCACACCTCTAAGATCAAGTATGTTCAAAATTTCATCGTAATAATGTTCAGAAGATCCATTTTCAAAGAAAATTTCCATTTTAGAAAAACCTGAAAAGTAATATTGTTCTAGTTGCAAAATGGTTCGTTAGCGATCTATTTTGTAAAAATAATTCCATATTGCAAGTCCGGGAATGGAGCCATGAGAACAATATCCACGGATGATATCACAGCGACTGTTCGTAATCTATGTATTGAAGCTTGTACGGTCTTGGGAACCGATGTGCTGAATCAGGTCAGAAAAGCTCTGGAGGTTGAAACCTCTCCAACGGGACGCATGGTTTTGGAGAAAATAATTCAAAACGCGGAAATCGCCTCCAGCGAAAACATTCCTCTTTGTCAGGACACCGGGATGGCAGTAGTTTTCCTTGAAATTGGGCAGGATGTTCACGTGAATGGAGGATTATTATACGACGCAATTAATGAAGGAGTCCGGCAAGGTTACAGAGATGGCTATCTACGCAAATCCACGCTTGATCCCATTACCAGACAAAACCGGGGAGACAACACTCCCGCGGTAATTCACCCTGAAATTGTCTCTGGCGCCAAACTCAAGATCATCTTTGCGCCTAAGGGCTTTGGCTCTGAAAATATGTCACGGGTAATGATGTTTCCGCCCTCGGCCGGGATTGAAGGCGCAAAAGATTTTATTGTACAGAGAGTCATAGAATCCGGTGGCAACCCGTGCCCCCCGATTGTTGTAGGAGTTGGGCTGGGTGGCACTTTTGAGAAATCGGCGCTGATAGCAAAAAAGGCTTTGTTAAGACCACTGGGATCACCAAATTCCGACTCTGTGCTAGATGCGCTAGAAAAGGAATTACTTGAAAAGATTAACTCTACCGGCATCGGCCCCATGGGTCTGGGAGGCAACACCACAGCTCTGGCGGTTCACATAAATTCTTACCCAACGCATATAGCGAGTTTGCCCGTAGCTGTGAATATACAATGTCATTCCTGCCGTCACGCGGAGGCGATATTATGAACCTGGAAACTAAAAAGATTCAAGCCCCACTCGAGAACGAGGTTGTACAAAACCTCAGGGCAGGAGAAACAGTTTTGTTGTCAGGCGTAATAATAACTGGAAGGGACGCTGCCCACAAAAAAATGGTGGATCTGATTAACTCCGGAAATGATCTTCCGTTTTCGATCAAGGAAGAGGTCATTTATTATGTGGGACCAACTCCGCCCCCACCAGGTAGACCAATAGGCGTTCTCAAAAGTGCCACCAGTTATAGGATGGATCAGTACGCGCCTGTTCTAATCGAACATGGACTCAAAGGAATGATAGGGAAAGGCCGGCGTTCAGAAGAAGTTAAGAGCGCAATGGAAAAATGGGGAGCTATATATTTTGCCGCGATTGGAGGCGCTGGCGCTCTAATGTCCTGCTGCATAAAAGAGGCAGAAATAATTGCTTGGGATGAACTGGGACCAGAGGCGGTTCGTAGACTTGTTGTTGAAGACATGCCTTTAATAGTCGCAACCGATATACACGGCGGCGATCTTTATATTACTGGACCGAGACAGTTCAGAATTGCTGACTAAATCCCGGAAGTGGCAAAAATCATCCTCGTATAAAGAGGCTTGAATGGAACCATTCCATGATAAGACTATTTAGGAAATAGCGTAGCTAGGACTCATGCGCTGCGCCATTTCCTCACAAGGGTGTCTGATTTTTTTATTGGCTTTTAGCTGAACGTTTGCGACTGTCTGATGCCAACTTTATTATCAAGATATTGTCTTGCACTTCGACGGAACGATTTGAATCAACATATTTGTTATTTGGGGAAACATTCAAACCGTATTTGGCGTTAAAGAGTTCCAGGACCTTATCCCTTCCCAATATTTCACGCATTTGAAGATCAATTTCAACGAGCGCTCCCTGGGGATCAAACTTGTATGCTGCAAATCTGAAAAGGTTATCATTTCGGATAATTTCGCCAATTTCATCCCCAATTTCTTCAAATGAACTCGTGCCGGGTTCTCTTTTAAGGATATCCAAAATCTGTGGCTTGGTCATTCCAAGCCTTATGTCACGGAAACCTTCAGGCGCTTGAGGACCCGCAAAAACGACTGACACCAGTAATAGGGACAGCGACATAGTTACAAAGATAGATGATGATAGCGCCCAGCTTTTTCTCATAATGTCCTCCAAAAAGGCTAATCATTATAATTATACTAAATATTTCGAAGAGTTTGAAAAAATAAATTTGTATTTACCAAAAAAATCGTACCAAACTTTCGAAAAATATCGTCACAAGTCATTTTTGTTAACCGTAAACAGAATTTCAACAATCAAATTTGATTTTTGCCCCCTAAAATTGGAGAAAAAACGCGGTTCGATTTGGGCGCGTTTTGATCAAAACGCTTGGAGCGCAAATTCGGTAAACTTTGAAGTGGCCCTGAAGTAGAATTGACTCGTTTTGACATAATTCTGTCGATGGTCTGTTTTATAAGGTTGACGGGAATTGCAAAACCTATACCCATATAACCCCCACTACGCGATAAAATCGCAGTATTCATACCTATCACCTGGCCATCTATGTTGACAAGAGGACCTCCGGAATTTCCCGGATTGATAGCGGCATCTGTTTGAATAAAATCCTCGTAATCAAGAATTCCCATGTCATTGCGACCTTTTGCGCTCACGATCCCAGCAGTCATTGTCTGTGTCAGACCAAACGGGTTTCCTATTGCAAGCACCCAGTCTCCGACCTCTAAAGTGGATGAATTGCCCAAGATCACATGAGGAAAATTCTTACCATCAATTTTCAATATTGCAATGTCGGTTTTGGGATCGGCGGCCACAACTCTCGCCTTGAATTTTTTCTTGCCTTCCAGCGTTACGGTTATTTCATCAGCTCCTTTTATCACGTGGCGATTCGTCAAAACATAACCGCGACTGTCAAAAATAAATCCAGACCCCAAACCGACATTGC
>JAMCYH010000153.1 GCA_023474025.1 Deltaproteobacteria bacterium | reverse complement strand
GATAAAGATTTTCGGAAACAGATTGAACTTCGGGAAAACTTTTCAGAATTTTATCTTGAGTCTGCACTAATTGTTTGGCAGTCTCAATGGAGATCCCAGGTGTTGTAATCGGCATGAAGAGGATAGTTTCTTCATCTAAAGGCGGCATAAACTCGGAACCCAACTTCATGTAGATGGGAATGATAGCGAGAATGAGAACAAGACACGCTCCTACTACAATATACCGAAAACGTACGCAAAAACTTAAGACAGGTTTATAAGCAGCAATGCAAAACCTCGTGACTGGATTTTTCATTTCAGGTTTTATTTTACCCCGAATAAATGTCACCATCAACGCTGGGACTAAAGTGATCCCAAGAAGGGCTCCAAAAACTACAGAAAATGTTTTTGTGTAAGCCAAAGGAGAGAAAAGACGACCCTCTTGTTCTTGAAGGACAAAAACAGGAAGAAATCCAATGACAATCACAAAGAGTGAGGCAAAAATGCTGGGGCCGATCTCTCTAGCTGCTTCGATTACTACATCAACACGAGGCCGCTTTTCTCCTTCCTGTTCTAGTTTTTTATGGGCATTTTCAGTCATGATCACAGCAGAATCGACAATATCTCCAATAGCGATGATGATGCCTGCAAGGGACATGATATTGGCATTGATACCCATGTAATACATCGGAATAAAAGAGATCATCACAGCAATAGGTAGAGTGATAATAGAAACAAGAGTGGATCGAAAATGGAATAGAAAGATTAAAATAACTAGAGAAACAATAATGATCTCTTCAACCAAAGCTTCTGATAAAGTATCTATGGAGTGTCTAATAAGGGTCGAACGGTCTAGTTATTTTAATCTTTCTATTCCAGGAGGAAAAGAGGGCTCCATTTCTTTGATTTTCTCTTTGACCCGATCGATGACCTTGGCTGTATCTTCTCCAACGCGCATGACGACAATTCCACCGACAACCTCTCCTTCTCCATTGAGTTCCACAAATCCTCGGCGAATATTGCCTCCGATTTGAACGCGCCCTATATCCCTGATTAAGACAGGTGTTCCTTTCTGATCAGTGCCGACAACAATTTGCTCGATCATGCCTTTATCAGTGATATAACCTCGCCCTCGAACGGCATATTCGTGCTCAGCAAGTTCAATGACACGGCCACCTACGTCACCATTAGATCTGCGAACGGCCTCTTTAATATCAGAAATCGAAAGATCATAGGCTTGGAGTTTGGTGGGATCGATTTCTATCTGATACTCTTTTTGATACCCTCCAACACTTGCAACTTCAGCAACTCCGGGCACGGAAGTAAGCCAGTAGCGCAAATACCAATCCTGAAAAGTGCGCATGTCTTGGAGGGTGTATTTCCCCGATTCATCAATGAGCGCATATTCAAAAATCCAGCCAACTCCTGTTGCATCTGGCCCGAGTTGAGGAGTCACTCCTTCAGGTAGTTTGCCTTGCAACTTGGATAAGTACTCTAAAGCACGGCTTCGCGCCCAGTAAAGATCGGTGCCATCCTGAAAAATCACGGAAACAAAGGACATACCAAACATGGTAAAGCCCCGGACTAATTTAACCTTCGGAGCACCAAGAAAAGTAGTGACAAGAGGATAGGTAATCTGATCTTCAACCAGATTGGGGCTACGTCCCATCCACTCAGTAAAAATAATAACCTGGGTATCGGAAAGGTCCGGTAAAGCATCGATAGGTGTTTTGTTAATCGCCCAAATTGACCAAAGCAAAACAAGACCAGTCACAATAAAAACGATGAGGCGGTTTTTTCCACAAATCTCAATGAGTTTACTGATCATTATTTTTCTTTTGCCCCATTTCCATGCCCTGCATGCCACCGCCTGCAGCTTTAAGTCGACTTTCTGAATCGATAAGAAATTGAGCGCTGGTAACCACTTCTTCATTTATTTCTAGGCCACTAATGACCTGGTAATATGAACCTGCCTTATATCCCAATTGAACTTCTCTTGGTTCAAAACGTCCCTTACCAGTCGACACAAAGACGATTTTCCTCAGTCCCGTATCAATGACAGCTGATTCTGGGATGGCTAGCGCTTTGCCCATATTGATTTGAATTTCAACAGTTGCATACATGCCGGGTCTTAGCTGTTCATTGGGATTATCAAAATCAAAGCGGACTTTCATCGTGCGTGTGCTAGGCTCGAGCGTATAGCTAATAAATGCCACAGAGCCGATAAGAGATTTTCCAGGGAAGGCGGTAAGAGCGAGGGCGGCTTTTTGCCCCAATTTTATCCATGAAATGTCTTGCTCATAGATATCAGCCATCACCCAAACATGAGAAAGATCAGCTATAGTGAAGATGTTCATCCCAGGCTCAACATTCATGCCGCTAAAAGCATTTTTGTCTAAGACTATCCCCTCTGCAGGGGAATCAATTATTAATGTTTTTGAAGGAATACGTGTCTCTGTAAGACGCTGTATTTCTTTCTCTGGGACATCCCACAATTCCAAGCGTCTTCTTGCTGCTTCTAAGAGACTCGTGTTAGACTGGGTCAACTCTTTTCCAAATATTCCTTGCACCGGAAGATCTTCGCTTTTGAGTGCTAACAAATACTCTTCTTGCGCTGTCAATAGATCAGGACTATAAACAGAAAAAAGTGGATCCCCATATCTTATCCGGGTTCCTGTAAAGTTGATAAAGAGTTTTTCTATCCATCCTTTAAATTTGGTTTGTACATTGACAATTCTTCTTTCATCAACTTTACAGGAA
>JAMCYH010000258.1 GCA_023474025.1 Deltaproteobacteria bacterium | reverse complement strand
CGTGGGACGAACTCAGGGAGATATAGCTTTGAGGGAACAAGTACACGGATGCTTGCAGAGCGGACCAAGGTCAACCTCGCCGCCATCCAATACTATTTTGGCGGGAAAGCTGGACTGTACCTTGCCGTGGCAGATCATATCGTCGAGCAGGTGAACAGATATCTAGCCCCCAAACTTGCCGAAATCCAGGAAATTTTAAAACAAGGTCCCCCATCCAGGCAAAGGAGCCTTCGTCTCCTTTGTGAATTGGTGGAACACGTTGTTACCCGTTTCGTGGGAATTTCTGAAACTGACAAATGGCTTGGCATTCTTGTCCGTGAGCAATCGCGGCCCACTGAAGCTTTCGATATTTTTTTCAAGGGATTCCTGAAACCCTTTTATGAAACGCTTTTTGCTCTGGTGACAGACATCCAGGGTTCGGAGCCGGACGATCCCGAGGTCAAAATCCGGGCTTTCACGATCATGGGGCAGGTTTTCATTTTCCGCATGTCACTCGCTTCCGTCAAACAGACGTTAAACCGCAAGGATTATGGTCCGAAAGATTTGGATATGATTCGAAGCGTTATCCTGGCCAATGTGCAGGCGATTTTTTCGGTCCCGGTAACAAGTTCTTTAACCAACGAAATTTCCGACGATGAACAGTGATTCAGGCAACAACAGAAAGGAAAATAGCGCCCCGGAAGGTTCTGCGCAGGAGTGGCGCCCGAGCTTTAATCCCTGGCTGATTACCATATCGGTGATGTGCGCTACTTTTATGGAAGTACTCGACACTTCAGTAGCAAATGTCTCTCTTCCCCATATCGCCGGTTCACTGTCCGCATCTACTGACGAGGCTACGTGGGTCCTTACGAGCTATCTGATCTCGAATGCAATTGTCCTCCCCTCCACTCATTGGCTGTCTTCTTTCTTTGGTCGAAAACAGTTGCTGATGGGTTGTATAGCCATCTTTACGGCGTCATCCGCTCTGTGCGGCGCAGCAAGCAGTCTGGGAATGTTGCTGGCGGCTCGCGTAATACAGGGTATAGGTGGTGGTGTCTTGCAGCCCATTGCGCAGGCGGTATTGCTTGAAAGCTTCCCGAGGGAAAAGCGTGGCCAGGCAATGGCGATTTACGGAATGGGAATCATCGTAGCTCCTATTATAGGTCCCACCCTAGGGGGATGGATCACCGACAATTATTCATGGCGGTGGATTTTCTATATAAATGTCCCTGTTGGCGTGGCAGCGGTTTTCATGGTCCGGGCTTTCGTGGAGAATCCACCGTATTTGCAGCGTGGATCTCAACGCTCAATCGATTATATCGGATTTGGCCTGATGGCTTTGTTTCTCGCTACCCTTCAGATTGTTCTCGACAAGGGGCAAGAAGAGGATTGGTTCGCTTCTACCTGGATCACGTGGTTTGCCGTAATATCAGCCATTTCAATGATTCTGTTTGTTATCCAGGAACTGTCGTCCGAAGATCCAATTGTTGACCTCCGCGTTCTGAAAGACAGGAACTTTGCAGTGGGTGTTCTGCTTATGATGGCTGTGGGCGCGGTGTTGTACAGTACTACAGCTCAGTTGCCTCTATTCCTGCAAACGCTACTCGGTTATCCCGCCCTCCAGAGCGGTTTGGCCGTGAGTCCAAGAGGCCTGGGATCGATGCTCTCCATGATAATTGTGGGAAGGCTGATCGGAAGAATCAGCAGCCGCTTCCTGATATCGCTCGGATTCGGATTGCTTTCCGTGTCGGTTTATATCTTGAGTGAGTTGACTCTGGAAATTGCGAAAACCAACGTTGTATGGCCGAACATACTCAACGGGTTTGCGATGGGCTTTATCTTTGTGCCACTGACAACGTCCACTATGGCGACTTTAAAAATAGAGCAGATAGGAAACGCTACAGGGATTTACTCATTGATGCGGAATATAGGAGGTAGCATAGGAATTTCAGCCGTAACTACCATGCTATCCCGAGGGGCGCAATATCATCAGGCGATTCTCGTCAACCATATGGGACCACAGGATCCGATGTTCCAACACCGCCTGATCCAGATTCGAGACATGCTTGCCAGGCTTTCGGACCCACATCACGCGGCTCAACAGGCATACGGGGTAGTCTATGGGATCGTGCAGCATCAGGCTATGCTCCTGGCGTTTATGGACAATTTCAGGACCCTGACTTTGACGAGTCTTTTGTGCATCCCACTGGTCTTCCTGTTTAGAGCGGCTAAAATTGGCAACCGGCCAGCCGCCGCTATTCATTGATGGAGAAAGGTCGTCATGCGCCAAAAACATTTTCCAAAAGGAGAGAGCAACCCATCTGTTCCATTTCGGGGCTCTCGATAGGTGAAACGCCATGAATCTGTTTCTGAGTAAATACAAGATCGCTTTTATTACAGGGATGGTGGTGGTAATCATCGTCGGCTTCGCTTACTGGCTTTGGGCGAGAAACAGAGTGTCCACAGATGACGCTTACGTGGATGGCCATGTATTTATCATCACTCCACGAACTTCCGGATATGTGTCCCAGGTGCACATTGACGATAACAAATTTGTGAAAAAGGACCAACCCCTGGTGTCTTTAGACTCCACAGACTATGAGGTGGCGTTGGCTCAAGCCGAAGCCCAATTATCTGACAGTCGTTCCACACTAGCCTGTTAGCAACAAATAGAAATGTCCGCTTTTATAGCAAATGAATTGTCCTCTTTTTAGGAACTACGGGAGACAAGCGCAGGGCGTAGCCCGAAGCTTTCTCCCGTAG
>JAMCYH010000210.1 GCA_023474025.1 Deltaproteobacteria bacterium | reverse complement strand
GACAATTATGCCCCATTCATTTACCGCGCGAAATTCCCCTTTGTGCTCGTAATGATCTATTTGCCGTTTACTAGAATCTGAGGCCTTCGTTGCCAATCTGCTTCCCCCTTAACCTGGCCAAACCGTTATAATCCTTCGGCAAAATGCGCTGTACCCTTTTTTGTCAACAAGGTCAAGTCACTTTCCTCCTCCTTGAGGGTCCGGAAATAGCTCTCTATAAAAAAGCGTTATGCTCTGCGACGGTATAGCGATATGTTACTGAAAGATCCGACTGCAACCGAATTCCTTGACACGAGCAGCGCTGAAATCCTTTGATTATTTGAACAACTCTCTGCTTTTTCGGCGTTGTACAAGATATAGAGCAGCGACTTAGTACGGGACATGGCAATATCATTGAAAAAACCGCATGTGAGCGGGACAAAAAACGTTCACCTCAAAAAGGATCATGATTGGGATTTGAAACCCTTGAAGATATAGCACGGTGGATAATTTATGTGGGACCTAAGTAATCGCAAAACCAAGTTAACTCCCTATGGTATGCAAGGGACCCGGCTTTTCGTAGGAAATTTGTATCCTACGTTTGTATTCCGGAGAAATCTTTAGTGAGCCCCAATATGTGGACTTGGCTAACGATTCCAATGTCTTGGAATCTATAGTTGCATTCAGGAAATTTGCTTTTTCTAAGTCGGCTTTCGCAAAATTTATGTTCTTCAATTCGGCCCCTTCAAAATTTGCGTAAGACAAGCGAGCTCCTTGGAAATTTACATTAACAAATGTGCCCCCATTAAATTGGGCACCTATGAAGCTTGTTTTCAAAAAGGATACATTATCCAAGCTAATATTACTAAGTTTTGCTTCGTCGAGATTTGCGCCGTCAAGAGTTAAGCCTTTTTTAAGCAAAAGATATGCACAATTTCCGACCGATTCAGGATTTGTATATATCCGTTTTGTTGTACTCTGGCGCTGGGTCATAAGTTCTAAATAGTTTTCCTTATCGACATAAAAAGCATCGCTGCGTAAAAACTCGATATCATTGGTGTCAAGCAATTCAATGAGGAACTCCAAGATAACGCGACTCCTAGTAAAATCCTTAAGATCGTCTAACCCGTTTGGAATGCGTTTTTGGATAGCATCATGGAAATGTCGTGCAACAAAAAACTCCATAAACGACTTATGTACAAACGAATACTGTCCCCCTTGCTCCTCACGTACCAGGAAATTACTGGTGCGCGCATCTGATTCAAAGATATCAATATCCTCCGGCATGTTAATACGCTTTTTAAAATACTCTCTGATGAAATCTGGCAGCTCGCGCCAGTGGACAGAATTCTCCTGTGTTTTATAAAAATGTAGAGCTAATTGCGTGCAAAAATAAAGCCGATCAGGAGTTCCAAGTGCGCGCCGCCATCTTTCATGCTGCAGCCATTTATCAGTGAAGTTCTGATAAATCGCTGAGCGATTTATTTTTTCCCCACGATTAATCATCCGGGGTAAAGTCTCAACCATCATATTAAGGAGGATAGGAACTTCTGCAAGAGATTTGAGATCGTAAGTGCCTTCAATAAGTTGCTTATAATTTCCATGAGTGTCACGCCAGCAGTTTCACGTGCGGCAGCATGGGAGTCTTTAGTAAAATCGGTCGCTGAAACAACTAACCCATGGTCGATCTTGTTTCCGTTTCGCAACACTGTAAAGTCATTTATACATTTTCGAACATGATCGCTATTTACAGAGCAGTCAAAGTTTTTGGCATCAATAGCATAACGGGAACTTACGCCGTCCTGGGTTTCTATCTCTACATAAACATCCACTTGTATACCCATAATACTCGTATTTTGTATAACACTTTTGACTCCATCAAGCTGGCGATAAATATCCGCCACCTCATCTTCTAGTTTTCGGCCTTTCTTGGTCGTATTCTGGCATTTTACCATATACCAACACCTCGCTTATAAAGGCAGCGAATCTACTTCCAATTTTCGACATTGGTAACAGAAACTCCTCCATTTCAGGACGTTGTCCCAGCTTCCGTAGAATTTGCCGCTCACAGTATTTCGCCGAATATCACGCTATAGCTTCCTTTTTGAGTTCCGACTGTGCACTTAAGCCATCTGTGCTTTTTACAAGAACATCTATTAGCAATGGGATCTCCTTGTAACCCTTGATGCGCCGGAATCTTTTCTCAACCTCAAGCAAAGCCGCCGCCATCCATCTGAGGGCCTGCTCTCCATTGCGCCACCTCTTCACATTTCTCGTATGGGTGGCTGTGCCGTCGAAGGCAGACTCCATGGGGTTGGTGGACCTTAGGGTCTTCTTGAGAGTGCCGGGCAAGACCAATTTGACAACTGTGAGGGTTTCTTCCAACCCCTCTCTCAGGCTTCCCGCGGCATCGGGGTGCTCGTGTTTGAGGGAGTCCGCCAGTATTTCGAGTTTCCTCTGGGCCTTATCGGCGTCGGTTTCCGCCCAGGCCTGCCGCATCTTGTGCTTGACCTCGGCTTTCCTGCTATCCGGCAGGTAGCAACACATTTCTCAGTTTGTGGACCTGGCAACGCTGGATAAGGACCTTATCGCCAAAGGTGGCCTTTACCGCGGCGCTTAGAGCCTTCGAACCGTCCAGTACCGCCAAGAGGCCTCTGCTGGCGTCAAAACCCCTTTCCACCAATTCACCAAGCAGGTCCTTACAGACCCTGGCATTTTCCGTGGCGCCCTCCCGAATCAAAAGGATGTGCTTTTGGCCTTGCGCATCA
>JAMCYH010000048.1 GCA_023474025.1 Deltaproteobacteria bacterium | reverse complement strand
CGGCTCTTTTAAAACAGTAGATATAAAATGGTTTTTACTTTTATACTTGGCTTTTAGTTCTTGCGCAGAATAAACAGCAGGATTGATTTCACGCTTAGTTTGACTTTCGATTCCAGAAACAATCTCCTGTAGATCCTTGGAAAAGATACTGCCTATAACAAATAAATCAATGTCGCTTTCTAAGTCTTCGGTATTCTTGGCATATGAGCCGTAAATGAAGGCAACCTGGATATCGTCTCTGGGCTCCATTAGAGCTTTTATCGTATCACCGATACCGACTGTCTTTAGGATCATTGATTTGATTTCCGGGAAAAGAATATGGTTAGAGTTAATCGAATAATACTTCTGCCTGCCTGAGATACGGCTTTTTAAGAGGCCTGTTGATTCAAGCCGGATTAGTTCCCGGCGCGCCGGCTCAAATGCCTGGCCTGTAAGGCGCTCGATTTCCCTGACATAGTATTCTTTTTTGGGGTTACAGATAAACAGCTTGAATATGTTAATCCTTATCCGGGAGCCAACAATTTTTTTCAGCATAATATTTCCTCCAGAGTTCTTTTTGACATCTATAATATGTCATATGACACTTTTTGTCAATTGGTTTTTTAGTTTCCATAACATGTAACTTGTCATATGATTCCGCTGTCCCGATTTTGGACGGGAAAGCCGGAATTGCCAGGGTTGGACTTTCAATGGCGAGTGTACAAACGGCGGTTTCACAAGTCACCCTTCAATCTATTTTATTTACTGTTCTTGGTTCATTATTTGGTGTTGCGGTCGCTTTTTTCCTTACACGGGTCCTGGCACGTCCAATAGTAGAGTTAGTTGAAGCAACTCGGTCTGTCTCACGCGGCGATTTTTCGAGGCGTATACATCCCTGGGCGAAGGATGAGTTGGGAACATTGGCAAAGGCTTTTAATCAAATGAGTGAGGAATTAGCCCAAGTGTATGACCTGCGCCTGGAACGTGAAGCGCTACAACGCCAATTACTGGAAAAGGTAATATCAACTCAAGAGGAGGAACGTCGCCGGATTTCTCGAGAGCTCCACGACAGTACGGCACAATCTCTTACTTCACTTTTGGTAGGACTTCATGTGTTGGAGGCAAACTGTACAGATGCGGTCCGAATACAAGCGGGTGATTTGAGAATGGTTGCAGCCCAAACACTGGATGAGGTTCATGCTCTAGCAATCCAACTCCGCCCCCATGCTCTTGATGATTTAGGCCTATCCGCTGCGTTGGAACGACTTTCTTCCGATTGGCAAGCACGCAATAAAGTTCCGGTTGATCTTGTTATAGCGCTAGGTGATGTAAGACTTTCTGAAGGAGTAGAAACTGCTCTTTATCGCATAATTCAAGAGACATTAACCAACATTGTCCGGCATGCTCAAGCGCAATCCGTGAGCATTCTTGTTGAAAAGCGTAATGGCATTATTATCGCTGTAATCGAAGATGATGGACGAGGATTTGATATTAAAGATGCTACTGACGAACCTCATCTGGGATTGCTCGGGATGCGCGAGCGTGCAGAATTACTAGGAGGTCGGTTAACTATTGAAAGCAGCCCTGAAAGCGGGACGAGTGTTTTTGTGGAAATTCCTATCCATGATGAGGAGAATTCTATTGGAGATTAAAAAGCGCCTCCTGCTTGCGGATGACCATGCAATTCTTCGCGCCGGGTTAAGATCCATGCTTTCCTCTCAAGCTGATCTGGAAATCGTTGGGGAAGCATCGACTGGAATTGAAACGCTTGATCGATGTGAAAAATTAAAACCCGACCTTATCTTGCTCGACCTAAGTATGCCAGGAATTAGCGGTCTGGAAATATTACCAAGACTATGCCACGTATCCCCGAATTCGAAGATATTGGTATTGACAATGCATGATGATAGCCAATACTTGCGCCAAGCCCTTCAGAAAGGTGCGTCTGGATACGTGCTGAAGAAGGCAGCAGATACCGAGTTGATCACTGCCATACATTCAGTATTAGCGGGCGAGATGTATATTCACCACTCAATGATGCGCCATTTGGTGGAGGATATGCTTCCCTCCCGAGAACATCTAGATAACATCGATCTATGGTCTCTATTAAGTGAACGAGAACAAGAGGTTTTACGCCTTGTAGCACTGGGATACACTGGGTCAGAAATTGCTGAAACACTCTCATTAAGTGTAAAAACTGTCGAAACGTACAGGGCGCGAGGTATGGAAAAACTGGGGTTACATAATCGGGCAGGTCTGGTACGTTATGCATTAAAGAAGGGTTTGATTTCTGGCTAATTAATTTGCTTTGTAAGCTTTTTCCTGACAATTTTCGATAATTTAACCAACAATTCCTGATAGTCTCTTGGCATCCCATTTATGTAAAGTATATGGAGAGGTATTTTATTGCCTGTTCTAACGAGAAGTAATCTAATTTTAAAGGAGGGTGTAATGCCAAAAGAACAGAAGAAACCTTCTGAATCGAGGAGGAATTTCCTCAAGGTTCTCGGCGCGACTGGGGCTCTTGTTGCGATGAATGGGGTAAACCCAACTCAACTGGTTCAAGCCCAATCTAATGGGACGGCAACGTCGCTTAACCAGATTCCCGCCGCAGGGGTGGATGCCGATGTGTTGATTCGGATGCAAAATGATTTACATCGCGCAATGCTAAAGAAACCATCCGAACGACATTGGGTTATGGTCATTGACATGCGTAAATGTGTTGGTTGCCATGCCTGCACCATTGCTTGCGTATCAGAAGGTTTCTTC
>JAMCYH010000225.1:28801-53014 GCA_023474025.1 Deltaproteobacteria bacterium | reverse complement strand
CTTCTGGCTCATGCTCTTGGGGTTCACGATTCTTTCTGTGACGCTTCCTGTTGTGGTGTCTCTATACGAAAAAATGGCTTTGGAATTAACTCAATTGTATAGAAGTTTTTAACAAAGCCTGCGGACTGTTTTACAGGCTATCGAAAAATTGTGTCCAGAGAATCACAATCCATTGTGGAACCATTTGATTTGGGCGCTGTCCTAAAAAATAGTCGCATTCTACCCCTCCCAAGAGACCTCGCTGCATGTGCCGAGGTCTCCCCTCCCTTGTTCCCAAAAACGTTATCACAATAATTTGCAAACAATCGCCAGCATGCGGTTTTCTTAGTTACGCGAGTAATGACTCATCGAATTTGCAGGTTTTATTCAAGAGGGAGTGAGAATGACAACCTATGTTTGGGCAATCCATGCCTGTACTCATAAAACCTTATGATTTTCAAATGCTAAAATCCTCTTTTAAAATTGCTTAAACGACAACGTTAATGAATGATCTTCTCTATTTCTTCTTTGTAATTTCAATATCAAAAAGCTTCTGAAATTCAGTCTTTATCTCTTCAATTGGCACCATGGTCGCTTTACGTGAAGTCGTTATGACTTTACCTCTAACCAAGCCATATTCAACTGTCTGAGGATAATGGAATTTCCTTTTTGAAATACGTCTCTTGTCCATCCAGGGCGCCTGGTGAATTGGTAAATAAAAGGAAAATCTGAAAGGCTCCATTACGATGTGAAAGTGATAAAGATCGAAGTAACCTTCCTCATAATCGACTTTACATTTTTGAGAAAGATACATTCTGATGTGGTGCTTATTCGAGCCGGTCTCTGTCTCCCACTTTTTCTTCGCTTCTGGGGACAATGTGTAGACCTCTCTGTCACCACGACGCACATAGTTAACTGTCAAGCAACTATGTCCACTTTTGAAAATTTTCTCAAGTACGTTATGTTTAAGGGGAAAAAGGTCATTAGTCGTCTTGGTTTCATGAACTAGAAAACACAGATAATAGCAGGCTTTTGCAATTTCCCGATCAGGAGAAGGGAAATTGTTTATCTCCTCGATGTTGGCCAGATTTTCTTTTACCTTCTCGGGCACAACCACCTTGGGTTCCTTGATCTTTTTCTGTTTTTGAGGAGTTGGCCCGAATCTGAGGCCTCTAGCTCCCTGTAAAAACGGTTTGAGCCCTTTTTCCTCTCTCTTATATACGATTATAGGGTCCCTTCTGGGAGGTTTTTTGGCCATGTTTATTCTCCTCATTTACGTGGGCGTTCTCGTATTCATCGAACGCAGTTTAGGAATTCAACGCTTAGTATTTGCAAAAGGAATACAAGCGGCTTGCTCTAACCCAAAAGCAACCTTTTCAGGATTTCGAATTTGCTCCCACTGGAAGCCACCTTTTAGGACTGTGACGACCGATGTGTTTCTCGAATAATGTAAACACGCCTCCCAGTCAACTTCAGCTATACTAGGGATATTTGTTTTCTCAAGGGTTCAAGAACGAAACTGATTTTAATCGCTCATTTCCGGAAATACAAGGAATTTTGAAAAATTCAGTCCCCTTTTCGCTGCTCCTAATTTTTACCTCTAAACATTTAGTTCATAGGAATCAAGAACTTTTTTTCAAATCGCAATATTGTTGAATCTAAATGTAAATCAAAATATATTGTAACCGTAAAAAGGAGTGATCAATGAATATTGTGGAATTGGCTTTATCTGAAGGTAGAAAAACTCTTTCGGAGTATGAGTCAAAACTTGTTTTATCTCATTATGGGATTCCAGTGGTTAATGAAGCGCTTGCGAGAAATGAATCTGAATTAAAATCGGCTCTTGATGTCATAGGATTTCCAGTTGCTGTGAAGGCCTGCGCGCCTAATATCACCCACAAAACCGACCTCGATCTGATCCGTTTGGATTTAAAGACTGAGGAAGACGCTCTGAGCGCGTTTCACCAAATTATGGGCCAAATGCCCGAAGTGGAAGGCTCAGCCGCTCTTGTTCAGAAAATGGCCAAGGGGAAAAGGGAGTTTCTAGCAGGTATGACCCGCGATCCGCAATTTGGACCATGTGTAATGTTTGGTCTAGGCGGAATTTTTACCGAAGCTCTTGATGATGTCTCTTTTCGTGTCGCCCCTCTCCTGACAGTAGATGCTCATGAAATGGTTAACGAGATTAGAAGCCGTAAGCTTCTTGGCTCTTTCAGAGGCATGCCACCAGTCAATCTTAACAGCCTTGAGCAGATATTGGTTAACCTTGGCCGATTGGGAATGGAAAACGAAAGGATTCAGGAGATCGATATAAACCCTCTCATAATCCAGGATGGTCTGCCTTTGGCAGTGGATGCCCTGATTGTACTGAATTAGAATTGATTCACTTTCTAGTGGACTTTCAAGGTCAGGCAGCGGTCTTTTGAGTCCGATGTGTACAGCGATCGGTCAGCTAGTCACCTAGAGATTCCTTTTTATATTTAGATTGCCTCTAACCCGTTGGAATACGTCTTAGTATTCGATCATAGCCGTTGAAAAATCATTTTTGAAACAATTTTAGGCCTATCACGACCAAAGTGACTGACATTGTGTGTTTCCACTTGGAGACCGCAATGTCCCATCCTGTTTTCAGAAGATACTTTCTAAAATAGAACTAATTTTGTCATTCTCTTACAATTTGAGATATCAAGGTTCAGTAATACCAATGTGATACTTTACAGGACTAAAGTCGTATATGATTTCGATATCCCACATCAGTAAAATTCATTAACGTGCATAAATAGATAAGATGGATTTGCAAACTATCATACCCTCCAACCGTTTATTCGCATTATTAGCGAAAAAGTTATCCCTCGTCTTAACAATAAGATGACAATCTTTAGTAAAAAGTGCTTGACAAATAATTCATATCTTACTAGAAGTTGCGCACCTGCATCAGTCCTACCAAATATACCTTCCGTAGATACTCGCCAAGTGTCCTACCCGTTGCCCCAGAGGGGGTCCCGCCTTTTTTATGTGGTAATAGAAAAGTATAATAATATCAGAGAATAAGGCATGCGTCTCCGTAACTGTAAAACCTGTAGTTATTTAAAATCGCTGTTTCATATGCCCTAAATATGCTCTGAATACCCGCTAGTGCGCAGATGAGTGTCAAAAGAGTAGATCCCGGAAGATGAAAATTGGTTACCATTCCACTGACGACTTTGAATTTGTAGCCAGGCAGAATAAACAAATTTGTACCAGCATTACCTGTGGAAAATCCCTTATCAACTTCATACGCTGCTTCCAGCGCGCGTAAACAGGTGGAACCGACAGCTATGATACGCCGTTTGGATTGTATACATTTCTCAAGAAACGCTCCTGTAGCGTCTGAAATATGATATGTTTCGGTCTCCATTTTGTGCAGTCGTACATCTTTAGTTCGGATAGGCGTAAACGTGCCCGGTCCGACATGTAAAGTAATCCTTTCTATTGCGATCCCGCGTTTTTCCAAAGTTTCGATTGTATGATCAGTGAAGTGAAGACCCGCGGTGGGGGCAGCTACGGATCCAGGAACTTTTGAATAAACAGTTTGATAACGTTGTTTGTCGTTGGTTTTTGAATCTCGATCCTGTTTTATATAAGGGGGGAGAGGTGGTGAACCGTAAGCCTCTAGAAAATTGGGGAAATCTGCCTCACTGACCGGGAACCGAACTAGCCCTTTACCCGGCGAAATATGCTTCTCAAAGACCAGCCTGATTCCATCTCTGATTTCAATGACGCTTCCGGCTTGAAGTTTTCCACTCGCTTTAAAAATGCAACTTCTATATGCCGGCCCTAATGGATCATCGGGTGGATCCGACAACGATCCAGGATCAATGACCAGGAGAGCAACCGTTCCACCCGTAAGTTTTCTGCCTTTCAGTGAAGCTGGCATTACCTTGGTCTCGTTTATTACGAGAACATCCCCTTCAGATAAAAGCTCCGGTAATTGAAAGAATCTGAAATGATTCAGTTCTCCAGAATTACGGTCGATTCGGAGAAGTTTCGATTGATCGCGATTTTCTACAGGTGTGTGTGCAATTAGTTCGGGTGGTAAGTGATATGAATAAGTTGATAGGAGGAATTCCAGTGGAATTTCGGTAGGTTCATCGATTTTCTGATGTAATGTCTTGGGGTCTTGGTTTGTAGTCATGATAGATTATGATTTGTCTAAAAATCTATTGAAGTGATATCCCGCCTTTAGCCAGGAATACGATTATTAATCCGACAAGCATCAGAATTCCACCGAATACCCTTAGTACGTTGTCGGGCTGCATTTGGGCCATTTTCATGACTTCTTTCATCTTCTCGGGAACTGCAAAGTAAGGGATTCCCTCTATAACCAAAACCATTCCGATAACACTTAGGAAGAATTCCATGAACGATCGTCTCCATTTAATCCAAGTTTATCCAGGCGTCTTTTGCCAGGATGAATCTGTCACGAGATCTTTGACCAGCCAAAACATGACGCCTGCATAACAGCTCAGATATATATACAATTGGGAGTTGTTGAGAATATCGAGCGATCTGAGTATCAGATCAACCAATGTAGCCGGTAAGATAATAAAAGTCGCCAACTTAAAACATTTGCCAAAATTGAATGGGATCGACCTATAGCGAGTTAGTAATGATATCGCCACTGAGCATAAAATTGTCTGAACTACTTTAGTGATGCTGTAATAAACAAGACTGCCCATGCTTAAAATTAAAAGAATCATGGCCCTGTAGTTGCTAATAGCGCTGGTCAGGGTTTGTGAATTTATGGTCAGATCCGGAAATTTGTCCAACTTTATTTTGGATACCTCTTCACCATTTTTCAAAATCAGGGATTTTCGTAATAGAACCAAGCCAGGCGAATTTGCTTCCAGGTGAGAAAGAGGTTTGGGAGTAGGATTCTTACGAGTGTCAATAACAATCTTGAATTTAAAGTTTTCCGGCAATTCTACAAAATAGGGCTGTTTCTCCCTGATGGTCGCGTCCCCGTCAATTATCGAGATTTCCGGACAGTACAGATCAAATTTCGAAGCGATGTTTTGTAGCAGTGTGACAAACTCCAAGCCATAAGTAAGTGTAAAAACACCAGCGCTGAAAAATACGCATAGGGCTAGCAAGATTGTGGGAATTTTGGCCGGAACCAAAGAAAGAGATCGAGCTATGGAACCAGTGTATACAGGCCCTGATTCGGGATAGAAATTCATTAAAACGTCCTTTGTAAGGTTAACTCTATCTAGTTACTATTTTCGTTTTCGCAAGTTTTAAGGATTACTCATGCTGAAAATAATGGCCCAGAAGATATTTTTGCAATTGTTCCATCATCAAGTTTGAGCAGAAGTGACCCGTCCAAATCAATGCCGGCGGCAGTTCCCCTGACGTTGTCGCGCATGAGTTTACATCCCTTGTGGAGCCATCTATTTTCCCACGCAAGTGGTACAAAATCCAGGCCTTCTTTCTCAACTTTAAGTATTGAATCACCCAATA
This sequence comes from Deltaproteobacteria bacterium, assembly GCA_023474025.1. Classification (GTDB taxonomy): domain Bacteria; phylum Desulfobacterota; class Desulfomonilia; order Desulfomonilales; family Desulfomonilaceae; genus CAJBEZ01. Next base: position 47,536 of record JAMCYH010000225.1, on the reverse strand, counting down.
TCTTCAATAAATTATTCCCAACAGCTCTTATGTCAAAGGTCCTGCCTGTGAGAATGAAACTTGATGTCAGAGAGTCTTTTAATTGTTCGGGGAAGTCGTTCACCCCGGAATTGATGTTGATTCCAATACCTAAAACAATGAATTCAAGATTAGTATCTACTATTCGGGCTTCCGACAAAATGCCCGAAATCTTTTTATCTTGAACCAGAACATCGTTCGGCCATTTTAGAAACGCCTTTACAGGATCACAAAGACTTTCAATGAGCGTGGCTACAGAGATGGATGCCAAAAGACCTATAAGTGGCGCACGACGGATCTCAAGTGAAAGCCGGATGATCACTGAAAGCGCAATGTTTTTGCCCGGTGGTGAATACCACGCAGCCCCGGATCTCCCTCGACCATGGACCTGGCTAAGGGCCATGACAGCCGTACCGGAAGGAGCGCCGTCTGCGGCCATTCGCCTTGCAATATCCTGAGTTGATCCTGCTTGTTCTAAAACTGTTAAATTGGGCTCGAACATCTTTTAGGTTGACCTGAAAATTCTTCAGACGGAATTCGTACTCAACTCAAGAATTCTTAATCGCCAGCGTTTTTTCCAAAGCATCCTGTAATCCGGACAGCTTGGTGGACAGTTCCGTTTTACGGTTTTGTTGCTTTTGGATTGCTTCCGGCTTAGCCTTGGAAATGAAATCGTTGTTCCGCAATTTTTTTTCGACGGATTCATATTCTGCTTTGATTTTTTGAAGTTCTTTGTTCAATCGTTCGATTTCAGCTTCCGGGTCGATTATTCCACTTAATGGAATGTAAACTCTTGCGCCCGAGACTACAGCAGTGACGCTATTGCTGGGTGGTGTTGAACCGCCGGTTAGTTCATAAATGTCAATGCCAGAAATGCGTCCCAAGTTCAAAACCATAGGAAGGTTATTCCTGATGAGATCGATCTGGCCGGTTGAAGCGCAAGCCACAACAACAGGCAAACTCCGGCTCGGAGCAACATTCATTTCCGCTCTCAGGTTTCGTATGGAAGTGATGAGCGCCATCAAGAAACGCATGTCATCCTCAGCTCTTTCATCGATCAAGGATTTGTCGGGAACCGGATAGGGGCCTTTTATGATCGGTTCTACTCCTGGGGTAAGTTTTGAAGCGATTTCTTCAGTTACAAAAGGTATGAAAGGGTGCAAGAGTCTCAACAGAGCGTCAAGCGTGTGGATCAATACCGCAGCAGATCTGGAAGAAACATTAGGATCTTTGTCTGCTAGAGGGATTTTGGAAATCTCAAGACCCCAATCACAAAATTCATGCCAGCAAAATTCGTACAAAGCCTGCGCTGCGTCGTTGAATGAATATGATTCAATTGCGTTTTTTACAGTTTCGATAGTTTTGTTTAGCCTGGAGATCAGCCAACGCTCAGGCAGCGAAAAGTCAGAGAAGTCACTTAATCCTGCGCCGGCGTTTATCTTTCGGCAGTGAGGTAAAGTGAACCTTGCGGAGTTCCAGAGCTTGTTCACGAAGTTCCTGTAACCCTCAATTCTATTTTCGGATAACCGTATGTCTCTTCCCTGGGCGGCCAAGGCAGCTAGAGTGAACCTGAAAGCGTCAGTTCCATATTTGTCCATTACCATAAGCGGATCGATGACGTTACCCAGGGATTTGCTCATTTTCTTTCCGTGCTCGTCTCTAACCAGGGCATGGATATAAACATCCTTAAAAGGTACGTCCCCCATAAATTTGATGCCCATCATCATCATTCTGGCAACCCAAAAGAAAAGGATGTCGAATCCTGTAACCAGGCAAGAAGTCGGATAAAATGTTTCCAGTAGAGGTGTTTTCTCTGGCCATCCCATTGTCGAAAATGGCCATAACGCGGACGAGAACCACGTGTCCAGAACGTCTGTTTCCCGCTTCAGATTGATACCGTCACATTTGGGACAGCGTAAGGGTGTTGTAGATGAAACTGCGATTTCTCCACACTCCTGACATGTCCACGCAGGAATTCTGTGCCCCCACCATATCTGTCTCGAGATACACCAGTCTCGAATGTTGTTCATCCATTCGTAATATGTTTTTACCCAATGATCAGGTATTATACGGGTCTTTCCTTGCTGGACCGCCGCTAGGGCTTCTTTTGCGAGTGGCTCTACACGGACGAACCATTGTTTGGATATTAGAGGTTCGACAACTTCCTTGCAGCGATAACATTTCCCAAGCCCTACAGTATAAGGAGTGACCTTTTCCAGAAATCCCTTCTCTTGAAGTTCAGCGACTATTTGTTCCCTGCATGCATAGCGATCCATTCCATGAAAATGTATTCCCTGTTCATTTATCTTCGCGTCTGCATCCATAATGGTAATTCTGGCCAGATCATGTTTCACCGAAAGCTCAAAGTCTGTAAGGTCGTGAGAAGGAGTTACCTTTAGCGCCCCTGTCCCAAAATCCATTGCAACAATTGGGTCGGCTATTATCTTTAATTTTCTTCCAACAATTGGCAGAATGGCCTGTTTGCCGACGAAAGATGAATATCTCGGATCTGAAGGATTAACGGCTACGGCAGTGTCTCCTAACATAGTTTCAGGCCTGGTGGTGGCAACTACGAGAAATTCATCCGAATCCTCGATTTGGTATTTTATATGCCACAAAGAACCCTGAGTTTCATGGTGTTCGACTTCAAGATCGGAAAGCGCTGTATGGCACCTCGGACACCAATTCACAATGTAGTCGCCCTTGTAAATGAGACCTTCCTCGTAAAGTCTGACAAAAACTTCACGAACGGCTTGGGAAAGTCCCTTGTCCATAGTAAACCGCTGTCTATCCCAATCGCATGAGCACCCAAGTCTCTTTAACTGATTAATGATGACCCCTCCGGAATGCTCTTTCCATTCCCACACTCTTTCCACGAAATTCTCTCTACCCAGGTCGTTTCTGCTCAATCCTTCCTGAGCAAGCTGTCGTTCCACGACGTTCTGAGTGGCTATTCCGGCATGGTCCATGCCTGGCATCCAGAGGGTGTTGAACCCATTCATTCTATGATAGCGAACCAGTATGTCCTGAAGAGTATTGTTTAGGGCGTGCCCCATATGTAGTGAGCCGGTAACATTTGGGGGAGGAATGACTATGGAATATTCTCGACCGGTTTTGTGTTCACCACCGGAGAAGTAACCGTTCTTGAGCCAGAAACCATACCATTTGGGTTCGATTTCGGATGGACTAAAGGTCTTGGAGAGCAGGTCCTCGGTCATAAACAACTCCTGAAAAAGGTTTGTCAGAATTCAAATTGATAACGAGATAGAATACCAAAAATTTGATTCAATCGCAATGCTGCTCAACCAACGAAACTACTTGTTGCTTTTTTTGTGTCATTTCTGTTAAAATATGATCAAATCCATGTAATCAGGAGAATTATGATGCGATATTTCTTGGTGTCGCTACTTTGCGTAGCCGCATTGTTCGCATTTTACTCAAACAGTATGGCAGTCGGGGTTTATACTCCAGGGAAAGAGCTGTGTGATTGTTCTCCATTTGTCCAGAGAGGTGTCATACCCGATACTTGGAACAAACTGACGCAGGCTCTTTTGATTCCGCAAATTTGCTGGGCTATAGACAGATTCACCATTGAGGCAAAAGCGGTCATAAACCAATTTGGGCAGCCTCCCGAAACTGCTGAAGTGTCAACCGCAAAAGAAATAAGGGAACTTAAAGACGAACCGCCTCCTTTAGAAAAAGAAAAGGTGAAAAAGGCAGTTGAGAAAAAGAAAAAGACAACCGTTCGACCAAAACATATTTCAAAGAAGAAAAAGAACGGAAATACGAAAAACAGCAAACCAGTGAAGAAGAGAATAAAAGCTCCGCAAAAGGCTTTGTAAAGTTGTGTGGCCAGGATCACCTTGATTTGATTCTTCTTCTCGAAGATGGTTTTCTGCGCCACTTGCGCTGAAACCAAAAACCCTGTTCGGGGTCTATCCTGAGCCACGTCTCGAATAGGTCATGAAATTTCTGGCTTAGAGCAGTGAGATCGGCCTTGCGGTCCCCAGTAGGCTCGAACTCAATATCCGGTCCCAATGTGGACAAATAGTTTCCATCATCCAGACGGTATGTGCAAATGGGCAATATCCTGGCCTTTCCGTCAATCGCCAAGCGAGCGAAGACTTCATTCGCCGGAGCAGGGGTCCCGAAGTAGTCAACAAAAATTCCTCGTTCGGCGTCTCCCCTCTGGTCGGCAAGCATTGCAAGCAAGCCTCCATCTCTAACAAGTTCTATGAGATCTTTGACCACACCTTTATGCGGGAATGTCCTAATTGCGGCATCCGTTCCAGCCCGGCTGAACAGATAACGAGTTAGAAAAGGATTTTTTAGACCAGTTGCGAAAAGGTTGGTCTTGAAACCAAGAAACTTGGTAGTGGCGGCGCTTACTTCAAAACAACCAAAGTGTGATGTAAGAAGGCAAATCCCGTGATTACCAGGCATCAACGCGAGGTCATAATCCAGCTTACCCTTTAGTATAATCCGTTTAGCCATTTCTTCCTGGGTCCATCGTCTTATGAGAAAGAACTCAACAAGGAGAAGGCCTAGGTGTTCGAAACTTTTAATGGCTGTTTTACGAATCCATCTTGGCGATTTCTCTTTTCCAAAGGCAATTGTAAGATTTTCTATTACAGCATTTCTTCGATCAGGCAAAATAAGCCAGCCGACTCGACCAAGGAACCTTCCAAAAGCTCTAGCCCAGGCTTCTGGAATAGTGTTCAGGATGTTCTCTACGAACACCACCAAAAGATAAACCAGGTAGTTGACAATAAGGGTATAAGTTAACCGTCGAGGCATCATCCTCTCCCAGAGTCGCTATTAATCTGTTAGACTAGCACATTAAACTTGGGCAGCACAAATATTAAGATATAAGTACAATAGTTGAGGTATTAACTTAAGAATCGTAAGCAATTTATGATTGCTGAACTATTGGCGTCTCAATTATGGGCAGAATTTGTAATCGACAGAGGCGCATTGAAACAATGTGATGAATCGGCTATCTTAGCGGCCTGAATGAACTTCAGGGTGTTAATTTCTTTGAATGGTTATGATTTCCTGACATGATCCCTAAAGGGCAAATCTCGAAATTGGCTAAGATATTCAGTTTCTGTTTTCTGAGTTGCTTCATCCTGATTTTTACAGGTTGCACAAAAAAAATTACTCGTCAAAATACAGTGTTCGATATGGACAATCTCCAATTCCGGCAAACAGATCCAGCTTCCGAGAGTCTCAAAGAAAAAGGAATAAGACTGGCGCGTGAAAAAAATTTCCCTGAAGCGATAGAATCGCTAAAAAAATTCGTTGAGCAAGACCCTTCAGATTCGTCCGGATTTAACGCGTTGGCAATAAGTTACAAAAATTCAGGAGATTTTGTTCATGCCATGAAATCTTTTGAAAAGGCGCTTAATCTCACCGGCAACCCTGAAGAGAAGGCAAAGATTCTCGCCAATATTGGAAATCTATACTATTTGACTGCGAAGTATCAGGCAGCGCTTGGTTTTTACAAGGAAGCCGCAGCAGAGGCAGACAAAAACCCGATGTATCTGATTCTCATCGCGCGGACATTTGTTGTCCTCGGGGAATACGATAGGGCCAGAAAAGTCCTCTCAAGCGTGGACGAAAAGTCTTTGAGGACGGATGATTCGACAAAAGGAGAGGACCGTGGCTTAAACAACTACCTACTGGCGGAAATTTACGCAGGCTTGAATGATGAGAAGGAAGTCTACAAGAACCTTTCAGCCGCCCTGGATGCCAATCCCGGAAGATTTGCGCCTAAATTGCGACAGGACATGAAAGATGAAAAGAGCCTTTTCTATACTCTGCAAGGTGATAAACAGGTAGAAAAAATTATGGCCCGGTATCATTGACATTGGTGACGATCCAAGCCATTACTTGCGAAGGGGCTAACAAGGATGAAACATTAATCTAGACAAACAACGTATCGCCGAAGATAATCGGTTCGGCGGCTTTGAGCCGCGAATATGGATATTACCCGGAGGCGGGAGTGTCAGACAGTTCGATCAAAAACAGTATTGGATTTTTATTAACGGCTGCCGGGCAGATGTACTGGGAAGTTGACAGAAATTTCACAGTCACGTTTGCTAACGATCTATTAAAGGAAATATTTGGGGACCCTACAGGTAAGAAATGCTACGAATCTTTTTGTAGGAAATCGCAGGTTTGCCGAGAGTGTCCGGTAGCGCAGGTGATTAATGGGGCCAAAAGCGCACAAAGTGAAGAGATAAGATATGATAAAAATAACATGCCCATATGGCTAGATAATACTGCTACCCCTGTCAAGAATGACAACGGCGAAATAATTGGCGCAAGTCAACTGTCTGTTGACATCACGCAGAAAAAACGTGATCTTATGTGGCTCAAAGATTCGGAAAGATTATATAGGAATCTTGTCGAGCAGTCCCCCGACGTAATCTTTTCTCTGGATCCTCAGGGAAATTTTACTTTTGTAAATACACAAGTTGAGAAATTCCTTGGCTATTCTGTCAGCCACGTTCTGGAAACACCATTAAAGGATTATGTGGCTCCGGAAGATAGATCCAGACTTTATGGCATCTCGGAGCTCAACCCTGAGTCGATATGGGATGAGGAAGTGGCGGTAATTGACTCCGATGGCGCAAGAAAATACGCTAGAATCAGAATCAAACTATCATTTGGTGAGACCGGGGTTTCACTCGGATTTGATGGTGTCATGCGAGACAGGACGATTCGTCGTAAGCTGGAAGAAGAATTAAAGTCGTCCAAAGCCGCTCTCGTTGAAAAGATAAAAATAATTGATGAGCTTTACGAACACATAGTTGAATCCGGTAAGTGCAAAGCCATTGAAGATCATACTGCTGAGGTGGCACATGAACTCCGTCAGCCTCTGGCGATAGTTGGAGGGTTTGCCCGGAGGCTTTCAAAAGCGTTGGAGGGCGATGTCAACATTGATATTGATCGTCAGAAACAGTACGTCCATATCATAATCTCAGAGATACACAGACTTGAAAAAATACTCGATCGGCTGATCGAATTTACTAAACGGGATCACATCACGTTCCAAAAAGTAAATCCAAATGAACTCATAAAATATATTATAGGGATAACCGAGAGTCGCATTACAGAAAAAAACATTTCCCTGAATGTCAACCTCGGTCCTGAAATCGGGGACATCCCCCTTGATCCGGGTCGTTTTCAGCAATTGGCCCTGAACCTTCTTTCAAACGCAATTGACGCTTCACCTCGGGGTGGTTCGATCGACCTGGAGACAGGAATCTCGATTCCCAGCGACAAGGCGTTAAAAATCGGGGCCCTGGAAGCGGAAACATTCTTTGAGATGAAGATTCGCAACAATGGACCGATTATCCCCCCTGAGACCCTTCAGAATGTTTTTAATCCATTCTTTACAACCAAGGAGCATGGAACAGGTTTAGGTCTGACTGTCAGTAAGAAAATAGTTGAAGATCATGGAGGCTCAATTTCTGTGAAGTCGGATGGGGATGGAACCATTTTCACGATCTGGTTCCCAGTAAACGAAATTTCCAATGGACGAAGGGATTTCTGTCTTTTTCAAGCCCATTCCTGATTAGTTGAAGCAGATCAGGAGAGGGATCAAAAAAGGCTTGGCCTCGTAACGTTTCGTCTAACGGTAGAGGTGTCTCGCCCCTATAGAGGGATTGCTGTGCGGACAGTCCCAAATCATCTAAGTAAATCACTCAGAGCGGATTTAACATCCGGAAAATTAAAAGAAAACCCATGGCTCAAAAGCTTTTTGGGGAAAACTCTTTGTCCTTTGAGGATAACAGACCCAAATTCTCCTAGAACAAGGTTAATCATGAATCCAGGAGCTGGCATGAAAGAAGGCCTTCCCAAAATGTCCCCAATTTGTCTCGCAAGGTCCCGATTTCTTGTCGGGCTAGGAGCGCAGAAATTTAATGGTCCCTGAATTTGCGGATCTTCCGCGACCAACAACGCTGCCCTGCAAAGATCATTAATGTGTATCCAAGACATCCACTGGTTTCCGCTGCCGATCGCCCCACCAACAAAAAATTTGAAAGGTTTAGCAATTTGAGCCAAAGCGCCACCATCCCGGCCAAAGACTACCCCGAATCTGGTGATAACTACTCTGGCTACTTTTTGATCGGCTTTCATAGCTTCGGCTTCCCAATCTGCAGCCAGCCTCGCCAGGAAATCGTTTCCAGATTCTGAGGACTCGTCCAATTCCTCATCATCTTTCATACCGTAATAACCTACCGCTGATGTGCTTAACAGTGTGGATTTAGCCGGAATGGCCTCAACCAGGTTTCTGGTAGTGCTGATACGGCTGTGTCTGAGCAATTTTTTGTAATCATCGTCCCACCGACGAAAAATGCTCGCACCTGCCAAATTTATGAAAAGGTCATATTGGTGGAGATTTTCTTGCCATTTACCGGGTTTTGTGGATTCTCCCACAATGACCTTGACGCCAGTGGGAAGCCTAACCGCCTTAGATGGGTTTCGAACTAGAGCGAAAACTTCGTGGGAGCGCCTAACAAAAAATGCTGACAAAGCCGTTCCCACAAATCCATTTGCCCCGGTGATGAAAACCTTCATTCAAGAATCCTCGCCCAAAACTATTTCGTGAGGAGCGCAGCCACATTGAGAATCATCGTCGGCCTTCTTTTCCCATTCCGCACACACGTCAGATTGACGGGAAGCCCTGGCTTCAATGATTTCAAGCTCATAGCCAAGGGGGAAACCAGACAGCGCATGGTTAAAATCAATAACTATTCCATCCTCCCTGACATCCTTAATTGTCACTGTGTCCGGGGCTGAATTCGCATCGCACAAGACGGGGATTTCCATACCCGCGTAAGGCTTCACCCCAGGCGGAAAATGAAAGTCCTCAATTTTCTTTAAAAAAACAAGTCCTTCGTTACGGACACCAAAGGCTTCCTCTGCCGGAACATCAAATGTCATTTTTCGGCCCGTCGTTTCACCTATAAGCCTTTTTTCCAAGCCAGGAATGACGTGGCCGTAGCCGGTTACAAAGTCCATTATCTCTAATTCCGGTGAACCCTTAAGGACCGGTCCGCCAACTATCCTAACACGATATCTGATCTTTACGTAGCTACCTGAATCCTGAATTCTGTAAGCCTCAAGGTTGGAAGCGTCGTTCATGAAAAAACTCCTTTGTCGGGTAAATCCTGAAAAAAATATAGTTATCTCATCCAGCAACGGACAATGGTCCCAGAGTCCTTTTGTTCAAGTTTTGGCGGCTCGATACATATGGCCTGCGCTTCGGGGCACCTTTCCCGAAATACGCAACCGCGTGGCAGGTTGATGAGATCAGGGACCATTCCTGGAATCATGTAAAGTCTGGCTCCTTTAGATCTGGCGCTTTCATCCAATCTTGGAACAGATTTCATCAGACCGATGGTATAGGGATGGAGAGGTTCCGCAAAAAGAGTTTTTACATCGGCCTGCTCCACTATAAGCCCCGCATACATTACGGCTACCTTATCCGCCATCTCTGCGACAACCCCCAAATCATGTGTGATCAAAATGATCCCAGTGTTTTTTTTATGCTTTATATCATTAGTCAAGTCGAGGATTTGAGCTTGAATAGTCACATCCAGAGCGGTGGTGGGCTCATCGGCTATCATGAGTTTTGGATCGCACGCTAATGCCATTGCAATCATAACACGTTGGCGCATGCCTCCACTCATTTGATGAGGATAATCCTTAACCCGTTGCTCGGGTGATGGTATCCCCACCATCCTTAGTATATCGATTGACGCCTCCATAGCCTGTCTTTTATTGAGTTTTCGATGGGTGCGATAAACTTCAGAAATCTGTTCACCTATGCGGAAGACCGGATTTAAACTCGTCATTGGTTCCTGGAAAATCATCGATATGTCATTTCCGCGTACGGAACGCATTTCTGCTGGGGACAATTTTAGCAGATCCCTACCTTCAAAAAGGATTTCACCACCAGCTATTACTCCAGGTGGAGAAGCGACAAGCCTCATTATGGATAAGGCAGTTACGCTTTTCCCACATCCTGATTCACCGACCAAACCTAGAGTCTGGCCATAATTCAGCGTCAGGCTTACATCATTTACCGCCACCGCTAATCCGCGGTCAGAACTGAAGATGACTTTTAAGTTTCTGATTTCAAGAAGAAAATTAGACATAAGTTATCGGTTTAAGACATTGGATGAGATCGTAAACAGGAGAACAAGCGTATGAATTAAAAAATTATTATATGTCAAGGCTAGGCAAGATTAAAAAAGACCCAAAAAATCCCGCGCCAAAACTTAACAATGACACCAATAACGCCATAATAAGAAATGAACTTCTATACAAAAACGCGTCGAGCGCCGAGCTTACCCATAGTATAAGCGCTATAAGAAGGGCAGGGGTCTTGATGTCATATTCAGTATTTTGGGCAACTAGCGCAAGAGGGGCCAGGTACAGAACTACATTCATCAAAAAAAGCAGGCCTGCCAGAATCCGCCCTCTCAGAATTTGACCCATACCCGGGAATACCAAAGACATTATCGCATAAGAGATGTTCGAACGCCCCTTTTGTTGCGATTCATCGTTTTCTGCCTTTTTCACGTCAATCTCCTCACTAAACAGACAGTCTCGAACGGTATAATCCCTACTTTTAGGGAAGTCAATCGAGTCAATACTCAAAATTGCAATAGCACTGTTTCAGGTTTCTCGACTTTTTAGGCTAGTAGGACGTTTATCCGAACTGAGCCTGCCATTCATTGAAGAAAAGTATGAGCCATATTTTTGAAGTGTTGTCGAATCTTGAGTCCAGATGATCTTTCCAAATTTTTTGGATAATCTGTTTGTCGAGATAGTCATGGCTAATGGTGAATAACCGTTCCTCTGCCCAGTTTTTAAGAGAATTCTTGAACCATTCTCCAAGCGGTACCTGAAAACCCTGTTTTGAACGTCTAATTATGGCGTCCGGAATCAACCCTTTAGCTGAGTCTTTGAGGATTCTTTTGGTTACTCGACCTCTGATCTTGAATCCTATCGGGAGGCCAGAGGCAAACTCAACCAGTCGATAATCGAGAAATGGATTTCTAACCTCCAACGCATGGGCCATACTCATCCGATCTACCTTTGTTAGAATGTCATCAGCCAGGTACGTGTGAAGGTCCGTGAACATCATTGCGGTAACCGGGTCGAGGTCAACCCACTTTTCAGCCTCAGCTACAGCGGGGTCAAGTTCAGGATTATAACTTAAACCTACTAGTGATCTTACCTCGTCCCTGGTAAAAGTTTGAGGAGTCAGGGCGAGCCGATCATTTCTGATGCGAGCCGACGCGTCAAAAAATAGTTTGAGCTTCTTTGTGAAACTAAAGCCATAATATTTGGTATTAGCTTTGGTCCTGCTAAAAATTGGCTCAATAAATTTTTCTCTTAGCGCAGACGGAAGGTAGTCATAAACGTTTTGGTACCGGCGTGCCAGGTATCGTTCATAGCCGCCGAAAAGCTCATCGCCTCCATCCCCGGAAAGAGCAACGGTTACACTTTTGCGAGTCTCCTGGCATAGTCGCCAGGTTGGGATCGCTGATGAATCACCGAACGGTTCTCCGAAGTGGCTGACCAACTTTGGAAATAATTCTTTAAGGTTAAAATCAACTATGTGCTCCGTGTGCTCGGAACCTATAGATTCCGCCGCCAACCTTGACCATTTTGCTTCATCGTGAGTCGTTCCTGGAAAGGACACGCTGAATGTTCTGATTCTCGAAGTAACTGCTCTTGACATGAGAGCGGTTATTAACGTTGAATCTATACCGCCACTCAAAAACGCGCCTAACGGCACATCGGAAATCAGTCTTGCAACTATTGAGTCTCCGAGGATGCTTAACAGGAACTCCTTAGACCTCCAGTAGTCCAAATCGTTGTTTGGAAAAGGTAATTCCCAATATCGTGAAATCCTGAGGCCGGATTTGTCAAAAAAACCCATGTGAGCTGGAGGTAATTTCTTGACGCCGGAAAAGATAGTATGTGGGGCGGGAATAAAATCGTACAGGAAATATTCCGACAACGCCTGTGAATCGATTAGGCGCGGCGTCGCTGGATCTTTAAGCAGTGAGGATAATTCCGATGAAAAAGATAGCTTTGTCGCCTGATTACAATAGTAGAAGGGTTTTTTCCCAAGCCTGTCCCTCGCAAAAAACAGTCGTTCCTGTTTGTTGTCCCAAATGGCGAAGCTAAACATGCCGTTGAGAAGCGACAGCATGTTGTGGCCTTTGTTGATGTACAACTTTAACAGGACTTCAGTATCTGATGTTGTACGAAATTTCTCGCCCCATGATTCAAGTAATTTGCGTAATTCCTTGAAATTATATATTTCTCCATTAAATACAATTGCAATCTGGCCATCATCTGAAAACATCGGTTGGTTGGCGGAATCGGATAGGTCGATGATTGAGAGCCTTCGGTGGCCTAAGACGCAGGACTGATACTTGCACAACCCCCCGGCGTCCGGTCCCCGATGAATCAATGCGTCATTCATCATTTGAACCACTTGCTCTATTGGTTCTTCCCTAAAATTAACAATTCCTGTAATACCGCACATTTATGATCCTATAAATAAAGTTGCCAGTTAAAATAAATGACTCATATATAAATTAACATATAATATTTGACATTTGAACTAAACTATGAAAGTTTTTGTTCAACTTTGACCGTGGCTGCAACCGGTTCACGGTTTTTTAAGGCTTTAGACTTTTGAGGAGTCAAGATATGGTCCAGGTTCGTTGCCCCGACTGCGGTTATCTTCAAAGCCTTTCAGAAGAAAGGTTCCTAAACATATCCGAAGATTTTCTCAATTGTCCACACTGTCATGCCAAAATCCCCAAGGCCTGGAAGCCTGCTCAGGTAGATTCTATCCCCGAGGAAGTCAGGCATAAAATTTTGGCCTTTTCCAGTCGCATACTCAATGGTGGAGAGATTAACAGAGAAGTGGTCTGCGCTCTAGAATCACTTTTCCGAAAATATGGTCCTCTGGAAAACAGTCTCCGGGCTCTTGGCGTTGGCTATGCTTCAGTAGGAGAGCCAAAAAAGGCTGAAGAATTTCTAACACAGCTCCATAATGAGGATCCGGACGACAGGGAGATCTTGCAGGCGCTTTTAAAAATCAATCTGGAGCAGGAAAAATATGCTGAGGCGGTAGAGGTAGGCCTGAACCTGTATCAAAGCTCTCAGGCTGACGAAGATGACATCGGTCGGCTCGGTCTAGCGCTCATACGCCTTGAGAGACACGAAGAGGCCCGCAGGCTATTAGACTCAAGCCCTTACAGAGACAACAAAAATCCAGCCATTAAAAAAGCGCGTAAAGAATTGAATGGTGGTTCCTCTATCGGTTTAGGGGCGATTCTTGGGGGCAAGGTCCCCTTTAACAAAATATTTTCAATGTCAGGAAAAGAAAGTCTGAAAGCTATCAGCAATCGTGCAAGATCACTTGTTTCATCGCCAGGAAACCATTTGCTGAACTCATTACGAGGGACTAAAGACTGCAAACTGGACCAGGAAGATAGCGCCCCTGGAGCCTTGAACCTCGAATCCTCCTTGTGGACCAGCCATTGCGAATACTGGGTATACTCTCCCACATCAAATATTCCAAGTTGGGAGGAGTTGAAAAGAAGTTTTCTTCAGCAATTGGCAAGCAGACGGAACAAGTCTCGACAGCTTCAGAATCTTGAAAGCCTTATTGCCAGACAGAAACTCACGATTGATTACATTGTGCGGGAAGAAGCAGAGGAACTGTTTGAATATCCGATCGAATTATTAAAGCTCAATTCTCGTGAGTTGGATTCGACCGATTTGAATACCCTGGAAAGCGCTCAAATGATAATCCGAATCAGGTTTTCGGATATTGCTGAATTGGCCTGTGAGAATATCATTTTTTTGACCAAGTTTGTGGAAGCTGTCAGGGATGTATCCGGGGGCGTAATACAGGACGCAGTTTCACATGTCCTGTGGGGTAATCGGGCGTGGCAAAGAAGCCTTTATGATGACGAATCTCATATAGCTCAGTCCAATACTTTAGTAGACCTGTTGGATGAAGGCGGCCTAATATGGGCTCATAGTCACGGTATGCAAAAGTTTGGATTGCCTGACGTGGAACTGGAAGGTGTACCCAAGGACTTTGGGGTTGCCGCTGCCAAACTCGTATTGAACTTGTGTGAAACCCTTATCCATTTACGAACCCGATCCGCTATCATAAACCAACCGGTAAGTATACAGGGATCACCTGTGTTGTGCGCCTTCGAATATCGCGAGACTGACTCCGAGGGCCATTTCCCCGTGGGTAGTTTGGGAATATCCCCCTATATGAAAGGCAAACGAGTTGACGCTAAGGACGCTCTGTTCGAAGTGCTGAGGTTTTTCAATCGAATTGCTAGTCCTACTCATGGTAGAGAAGGAAAAAGTGTTGCGCCTCCACCTAAGGATGTTTCGAGAAACGAAATTCTCGACCCCAAATTAATTGAATTGAGACAGCAAATTCTGGTTGCTCACCGCAAAGCGCGTAGTAGTCTGGACATCTTCCGGAAAAGCTTCCAGGATTCTGACTTTGACAAGGATAAAGTGCATGCTGTTAAAGTTGGATTCCCGGCTTATGGAGGCCAATACGAATGGATGTGGGTTTCATTGGACGCTTGGCGAGGGCAGTCGCTGGTAGGCTTTTTAGAAAACGCGCCTATTTTGCGTAAAGATCTACATAAGGGTTCTAAAGTCCGAATAAACGAGGCCGAGATCTTCGACTGGGTCATAGCGAGTGGTGACAATATTGTGGAAGGCGGGTATACGGAGCAGGTGAGACACGATAATTAATTAATATGGAACTCCAACTGAATTTGATAATGCCCTGACAAGTTGACAGCGATGTATATCGCTGTCAACAATTTTGCCGGGTGTAAACGGCGCCAAACAATTCCGGTTTAATTGAAGAGTTTTTCAGGGACGAAATCGGCCCCTCGGGTTTCCACCATACTTATTGCTTCGGCCGGACATGTAACCTGACATAATCCGCATCCCATACATTTGCTAGTGTCCACGCAGGTAGTATCATCTTCCGATACTGCTATTGCTCCGAAATAACATCTGTCGAGGCATATTCCACATCCAGTGCAAAGTTCCGGATCGATCCTGGCGGCAAAACGGCTTGGTTCTATGACACTGATGTTGTGTTTTATCAAAACTGGCATGGTCTGACAGCAGCATGGACAGCAGTTGCAAATGAACTGGTCGACATTTTGCTTGTTCATAACCACATGAATCAAACCATCCTCTTCAGCCTTACGGACTATTCCCAGAGCTTCGTCTTTGGTCAGTTGTCTGCCGGTGCCACGAGCTATATTATATTCAGCTCCACGGTTTATCTGAAGACAAGCTTCCAAAGTCCTGTCACATTTTCTTGCCGTTAGACGACACGTGCATTTTGTCACAGATATCACATTCGCCTTTTCGATAATTTCTCTCACATCTTCAAAAGCCAAAACATGTGTCTTTGCCTCAATACTGACCCCAACCGGTATAACTCTGGTAAAAGGACGAGGAAATATCTTGTTGAAATTCCTGGCGACATCAGGCCATTCCTCCTCCATGAAGTCCTGCCAGAGATCGAGAAATTCCCTTGGGGCGTCCGGCCACAGAATGGACGCGTCATGAAACTGTACAAGGTCTCTGCACATCTTGTATTTTGTGACACCTGATTTTGTGGATGGAAACACTACACCCTTGACGAAAAGACCTTGTAACATTAAACCCACCTCAGGTTCCGGCAAGTTTAAGACGTTGGCAATTTCATGCGCTGTTCCTGGTAGGGCCAGAAGAAGTTTAGCCTCGGTGTTGTTGGCTATCAACCTGAAAAGACCTGCTATTCTTTCGGATTGCCCCAAACCTATCCGAGTTGCTAGTTCGGTGTATATAGGTTCCATAAATCTCTCCTTTTTCAGATTTCCCGGAAGCTGGAAAAATAGCGAACGTATTAACTTTGTTTTTGGTTCACGCAAGTTGATCGACAGCTTAATCGGATTCATAACCGTTTGCAATCCTTATAACGGATTCGTGCTTCGGGCCATACAGCCTGTTGGCTTTCTCTATGATTTTATCAGGACGAAGTTTGACATAAAAAAGTTGATTCAGTTCGAAGGAATCGGGCTTTTGTAATATGGCCTTTGAGATTTCTTTAGCAAGGTTCCAGGACTTTTGGTCTCTCCCAAGAAATTTACCCACGTACACATTGAACAGTCTAGCTATGCATAGGGCGGAAAAAACATTTGCCTGGTCTCCCTTAAAAACGTAAAACCTTCCTCCATCAGCGTCAAAAGCGTAACCTACTGAAAGTCCGCTTTTTAGAATGGTCTGATCCACCACCTCCTTATTAAAACCTCCAGTTGATATCCCGGCTATGCTGACATTGGATTTCCTGTTGAGACCATCTTCAAGAGATTGTCTGGCCAGGGCAACCCTGGCCACCAATCGACTGAGTGGACCAGGATATTCCCAACTGCGCAGCTTTGATGTTAATGTGTTCAGGTACGTGTCAAAATATTCTTGATGAGTAGTAGCGGAAGAAATTGTAGGAATGGTCGACAGGATCAATACTAACAATACTCGCATAAGACTCCAATCTTTTTCTCATAAGGTTTTTCACGGAAGGCAAATCCTTTCCTGGTATATAATTCATCCTGAACATGACTCTTGCCGTTAGAGGAGACATGGTCAGAAAGCGCCTTTTTTAATCGCTGGAGTCCTATGTGTCAAGTTTAAAGCGCTTAAACAAACGCTTGTTCCACATCATTAAGGGTGTTATGGTCAAACAGAAGGGTGGGTAACTATTTGATTTCGCAGTATGTAATTCTACTTCAATGGTGTTGTAATGTTTGAATAAAAAAGATGTGAATCAATAATAATTATAATTTCTGAAGTGTTGTCGCTTACAACTACAAGTCGATATGATATTCCAAGTTTGATATATATGCTTAATTGATTGATATGTTAGTCATTTTTAATGAACTATAGGATGCTAGCGCTCTGTTGTCTTGCGTGGACATGAGTTTGAAGCTTTAAGACATTGCGAAGGAAAGAATCGGGGGAATAATCCCCATAGCGGATACTGATGCCCAATCACGTGTGAGTTTTGAGAAAATCTTGACTGCTGCAGGAAATAGGACTCAATTCAGAAAAGAATTAAATGTGGCGCCTACGAGGAGGACAAGAAAATCTTTGTAACGCGATTTAAAATGAATTTTTCGAATTCTAATTAGGGAAGCCCTGTGCATGACTGCCGGTAACCTTCCCCGATTGAAAAATTACAGGGACTTTTCAGATCACCCTGCTTTCTGAAATGGAGAATTACGGTATCTGTATATAAGCTAGCGCTGCTCTAAAATGATGATCCAACTGTTGGAAAATTGACGTAACTTGGATAAACTTCCAGAATATGCAGGAATCAACCGCAGACAGACTCGCCGCCCATGATTTTAAAGACCCCTTTGTGGAATGTCCGGACCATGTACGTTCGCAACTTTGGGAAGCAGGAGTTCTTCGCGATTTCAAAAGGGGTGAGCTCATAGTTTCATCCGGAGATCCAGGGGAGAAGATCCGTTTCATCATCTCTGGAAAAGCTCAGATTGTAGCGCATGACCAGGATGGTCCAGATATACCGGTTGACAATCTTTCCGCTGGTGACCTCATAGGAGAGATCAGTTTTCTCACAGGGCTTCCTACACCTACCAATTCTGAAGTAATTGCTGATGAGGACTCCACCGTCCTTGAAATCCTCGCTACTGACTTTGAAAGTGTTTTAAAATCCAACCCTGATTTCATGGTTTCAGTGCTTAAAAACCTTGCCCGTAAGGTGATCAGACTTGACCGGAGTGTTTACAGGAACGCCCGCAAGAAGAGGGCTCTCCAAAACATAATCAGTCGCGAAGATCATTTCTTCCCGGATTATTTTGTAGGTGAGACGGTCAGAAAACGTGTTGGTCGCAAACTTGAGGAATTAGCGGTTTCCAACCGGCCAGTGCTTATTACCGGTGAAACCGGGGTGGGCAAGGAATTCCTCGCGCATGCGATGTACAAGATCGCCCCTCATCATCAGCGCGTTTTTCTGTTCCTGGATCTACTCCGGCCAATGACTTCAGCAGAAGATTCTCTAGATTATTGCGAGATTCCCGAAGAGACGGTCGATCCTACGGAACAACAGATGAAGCTGTTCTTTGGCTCCGAGACACGCAGGGAAGGGCAAAACAGAATTGAAACCCCCGGCTATTTGGAACTCACTGAAGAGGGGACGCTTTTGGTCCGGGGCATGGAGCGATTAACGCTTCTTATGCAAAACCGACTATTGTTCACTCTCAAAAATGCAAAGTTCAAAAAAGTTGGCGGAGTCGGTTATCAAAACTGTGATACTCGCGTAATCGGAACTACAAACCTTGACGCGTCCGAAATATCCGCAGAGAAGCATCCTCTGCTACACTGGATGCTTGAACATTCCATACATGTGCCCCCCTTGCGCCATAGAAGAAAAGAAATCCCAGCGCTCGTCCAGCATTATGTAAGCAAATACGCTCAAGAACTTCATAAAGAAATCAATAAATTACCAAAAGAAACTATTAAAACGCTTGTGGGCTATTCCTGGCCCGGGAACGACAGGGAACTCGCAACTACTCTTAAAAGGGCAGTCTTGATCTCGGCTGATGG
>JAMCYH010000225.1:0-28791 GCA_023474025.1 Deltaproteobacteria bacterium | reverse complement strand
TCAGGGTTGGATTTTAAAACACTTTCAAAGTCAGTAGCGAGGATTTCAAGGACGGTGGAGTCCTCATCAGCAATTACTTCAGAATTGGTAGGTGTAGGAAGCCCTGTGAGAAACTATTAAAACGCTTGTGGGCTATTCCTGGCCCGGGAACGACAGGGAACTCGCAACTACTCTTAAAAGGGCAGTCTTGATCTCGGCTGATGGGATACTTAGACCTCAAGACATATATTTTGATCTCCGTAGAATTGAAGCTGATGGCAAGATCAACCTTCTACGATCGCCCTCGATATTGAAGGCCGTAAAGAGCCCTCTATTTCCAGTTATATTTCAGAGTGCCGCTGCGCCTTTTTTCTTCATACTCCTGATTCTTTTGTTCCTTGGTCCGGCTAATCCTTCATCCAACGTAGGAGCGTTATTCAGTTGGGCTATTGGATGGCCCACCATGATATTCGGCGCTTTTATATGGGCCAGGTTTTGGTGTTCACTTTGTCCTATGGGCGCAATTGGCCATCTTGCCAAGAAATTGCTTTCTTTTAATATTCCTTTCCCCGCATTTCTAAAGCAAAAGAGCGACTGGATTATCGCCATGTCCGCCATGTTCATCATTTGGCTGGAAATTGCGACTGATCTTAGATCTTCTCCCTTCAACACGGGACTATTGCTGTTGAGCATCATGCTTTTCGCAGTGTTTTTCTCAATTGTTTTCGAACGTCAATCGTGGTGCCGGTACCTGTGTCCGCTAGGCGGGATGATGGGGGTCCTTGCCAAAGTCTCTCCGTTCGAACTCAGGGCGGACCGGAATGTATGCGCCAGTCAGTGTTCAACTAACGAATGTTTTGTCGGTTCAAGCTCTTGCGAAGGATGCCCTTTTGGTCAAATGGCGCCTTCCTTGAGAAGCAACCGATTTTGCAAACTATGTGGAAATTGCGTAAAAAATTGTCCTCACGGGGCCATGAATCTCAACCTGCGAATACCCGGCAGGGAAATTTGGGAAATGAGACAGTTTGGAGCTATTACCTCGTTTCTCGTTATAAGTATGTATGGAGGCTTGTTAAGCGAGTTGCTCGAGACCGGCTTCCTTTATGACCGATTTTATCATTTGTTTTTTGACTTGCCGGAAATAGTAGTTTTCACGCTTTTCTTCACTGTGGCGATACTTTCCGCCAATGCGCTTACTCTTGTGGCCGCCATGATTTCTTCACAAATTTCTGGAGAAACCACCAAAGAAAATTTCGCCCGTTACGGGCTTGCTTTGCTTCCCCTGGTTATGACGGGATTCATGGCCTACCATTTGTATTATCTAATAAATATGGGTGTCTATTTCCCCATTGTCTTATGGCAGACATTTCATTTCAGTATTTTTGAACGATTGGTGATAACAGTTCCACCATCGTGGACGCTGTTTGCGCAACAGACACTTGTCTTGATCGGATCACTGGGCACGATCGTGATCAGTTATCGATTAAGTAAAGGAAAACATCCCGTTCGTATCAGCAGGAGGTTAATCGAGGTCATGCCGCATATTTTGGTCGCTCTGGTCCTGACAGGATTCCTGTTCTATGGTATTCAATCTTTTTTTTACTGAAGTCTAGCGCCCATCAGGCGTAACTTTATTGCCGCGAGCGCAGTAAGGCCTTTTCCGTGAGGCCTCACACAGAACTCTTCGGAACTCTATCCGAATCTTCCATCAGATCTTTTACCTCGGGCTTCGAGCTGCTTGTCCGACAACCAGCCATTTTTAGTATCGTAACGATTGTCGAAATCAGATACGAACGGCTTTATGTCAAGAAGCGGAGTGTTGTCGACAATGTCCACATCCTCGATTTCGAGTTTATTTTCTTTCACAGCCAGCAGCCTGACTATAGATAGGCCAATCGGATTTGGGCGCTTCGGCGCTCTGGTTGAGAATACCCCTCTTAACTTATCATCCAGAAATGGCTTGACCAGCAAATCGTAGCTCTTGGAAAGGTGAAATTGGTATATCAGGATCAGATGGGAGTAGCCTTCAATATCCTGAAGACCCTGCGCATATTCCGGATATAACTCCACAACCCCTTTGATTCCCTTAGCCCCGAGTGGCTGTATGGGCATCCCTTCAATATCCCCAAACCCGGTTCGTATAACCCCTATCGGTTTAAAAACTACCTCATTCATGTTTTTTTTCCTGTTCCAGATATACAAAATCCAAGAGGCGTCCTTAGGACGCCTCTTGTTTATGGACAGTATTGTCACGAGATATCAATGAGGAACACCAGAAAAAAACAATGTCCTCTACAGTGTCCCGGAAATTACGAGGCGCTGGATCTCATTTGTACCCTCATAAATCTGGGTGATCTTGGCGTCTCTCATCATGCGTTCGACTGGATATTCGGTGCTGTACCCGAAGCCGCCTAGCACCTGAACCGCTTCCACCGTAGTCCACATGGCGACATCCGAGCAATAAGCCTTCGACATGGATGAATGTCTGACGGTTTCGGGTGGGATTCTGGACATATCTTTGGAGACCTTGTCCAGTAGCGAACATGTTTTCCAGAGAAGCATCCGTGCAGCGGTGGTCTTCATAGCCATATCAGCAAGTTTAAAAGCGATCGCCTGATGCTTGATTATGGGTTTGCCAAACGAAACCCTTTCCTTAGCATATTGAGTGGCGTACTCGAAGGCTCCTGCCGCGATTCCCAATGCCTGAGCCGCTACCGACGGACGACTGAAATCAAGGGTTTTCATCATTATGTGAAATCCCATGCCCTCTTCACCAAGGAGATTTTCTACCGGTACTTCAACATCCTCAAATACGAGTTCTCTGGTGTCGGAAGATCGAATTCCGAGTTTACTTTCTTTCTTGCCAATAGAGAAACCGGGCCAACCTTTCTCAACGATGAACACGCTAGCGCCTTTGTAAGGTGGCACGTCGGGGTCAGTAACCGCGTAAATGCTGAATGTGTCTGCGATTCCTCCATTTGTTATCCACATTTTGGAGCCATTCAGGATATATTTGTCACCCTTTTTAACTGCACGGGTCTTAAGCGCAGCGACATCTGAACCACCTTTGGACTCGGTAAGCCCAAATGCGGCCGTCTTTTCTCCCGAAGAAAGAGGTGTGAGGTATTTTTCCTTTTGCGCATGGTTTGCAGCGAGGATGATCGGAAGACTACCAAGTTCCTGGACTGAAGGAATCAGCGCTACAGAAGCGTCGGCTTTGGCCAATTCTTCAACAACTATGCAGTGGGCCAGCATTCCGGCTTCCATTCCACCGTAAGCTTCAGGAAAGTCCACACCCATAAGGCCGTTTTCTTTTAAAAGCTCCAACATATCATACGGATAATCGCCCTTTTTATCCCTCTCCTCAGCCGTGGGCGCTACTTTCTCTTTAGCAAGACGACGTACCATATCCTGAAGCATCTGTTCTTCTTCGGTTAGTCCGAAGCGATCCATTTCTCCCATATTTCCCTCCGAGGATGACTCTTTTCAATTATGAGTAATCATAAAATCCTTTACCTGTTTTTCTACCCAATCGGCCTGCTCGTACCATCTTCTTTAATAATACCGGTGGCCTGTATTTGGGATCCCCGAATTCTTCATAAAGATGTTGTTGCACGCTCAACAGTGTATCCAAACCAACCAGATCCGCCAGGGCCAAAGGTCCCATAGGATGGTTGGCTCCCAGTTTCATTCCTTCGTCTATCTCTGCCGCGCTAGCCAGCCCTTCCTGCAAAACACAAATTGCCTCAATTACCATCGGGACCAGAATTCTGTTTACAACAAACCCCGGGGCCTCCAAAACCTCTATGGCGGTTTTCCCCATTTTATGAGCGACGTCTCTGGTTATGTTAACCGTTTCATCCACGGTGCCATAGCCTCTTATAAGTTCCACAAGTCTCATCACGGGGACAGGATTAAAAAAATGCATGCCGATAAATTTGTCCGGCCGGCCTGTTGCGCTGGCCATCTCCGTAATACTCAACGCGGAGGTGTTAGATGCGAAAATGACGTTAGGGGCCGCCAAGGAATCAAGTTCCTTATAAACTTTTTTCTTGAGGTCGAGATTCTCGATGACCGCCTCGATCGTCATGTCGATGTCTTTCACCAATTCCGCCAAACTGAGACACGTATTGATGCGGCCTCGAATTGCGTCAGATTCCTGGGCCTGCATGACGCCTTTATCGACCTGACGTTTCAGGTTTTTTTCAATAGTGGCGATACCCTTTGCTATAAATCTCTCCTCAACGTCCATGAGATTAACCTGGAAACCGCTCTGAGCCGCTACCTGGGCAATACCACCGCCCATGAGCCCAGCGCCTATTACGCCAATTCTCTTTATCTCCATCCACAACTCTCCCTTCTGAATGGGAAATAACAGATTCTCAATTTGTAAAAATTAGAGCAGAATCTCTTTTGCGTATTCTGTCAGATTTATCAGAGACAGCAGATTTGATCAAGGAATTTCCAATAAAATTGCGCGCTAGATGATTGCTCCGCCAGCGTTGGTGTGGTAACATAAAAAAATAATTAGTCAGTTAAGGTTCTTAAACGAGGAGGATTGGATGCCAAAGGTGGGGATCATAGCGGTAGGACAAAGCGCATTTGTCCGTTCATATCCGGGATCAATTCGTGAACTCGCGTTTGAGGCTTTTAGAGATGCGCTCAAGGGATTACCAATTAGAGCTCAACAGATTGACGCTTCTGTTGTTTGTTCCGCTCCTGAGTATGACAAACAAAGGACTCCAGCGGGGCTTATTGCAGAGTACTTGGGTTTGAATCCACAGCCCACTTTTTATGTTGAAAGTGTATGCTCTTCGAGTTCAAGTGGTTTGAGAACCGCGTATGCCCTAATAGCGTCAGGCCTCCACGACGTTGTCATGGTGCTAGGGTTTCAAAAAATGTCGGAGATCTCTTCAGCGGAATCGCAGGAAAGAATGGGCAGGGGCGCAGACATTCAATGGGAAGCCCCGTTTGGCACCATGATGCCTGCCTACTATGCAATGCACGCCCGAGGTCATTTCGAGAAATATGGAACAACAGAAGAGGATCTGGGTTTGATTCGTCTCAAATCCTCAACATACGGCGTAATCAACGAGAAGGCGGTGTTTCGGAAATCGCTTACACTGGACAAGATAATGGAACCCAAATATATCGCCACTCCGCTAAAAATGATGGATTGTTGCGCAAATGCGGACGGGTCATCCTGTGTCCTTCTGGCTTCTGAGCAGAAGGCCAAAGAGTTGTGTGAAAAGCCTGTATGGGTCCGTGGATTGGGAATGGCCACCGCCCCGATAAACATGGCGGGCCGTGACACATTCAGCGGTCTTAAATGCGCTCAGTTGGCGGCTCGTAGAGCTTACGACATGGCTGGTTTAGGTCCAAAAGACATTGATGTCGCAGAGGTTCACGATTGTTCTACCGAAGCGGAAATGATGGCTTATGAGGACCTTGGATTTGCGGAACCCGGAAAAGGAAAAGACCTGATTAGGAATAAGGAAACATACAGGGAAGGTCGAATTCCAGTTAACGTGGACGGAGGGTTACTGTCTAAAGGGCATCCTATCGGCGCAACTGGTGGTTCGCAGATAAGGACCATAGCTCTTCAGCTTCGTGGGGAAGCAGGGCCCATGCAGGTCCCCAACGCAAAGGTCGGATTGGTCCACAATATCGGTGGTGTGGGAATTTATGGGAATGTGAGCATATTTAGTGTAGATTAATCTCGAAATACCTGAATTCTGTCATTTTTCCAGAGGAAGCTTTGCAAGACAAACCTGACGTGGAAAAAACCAGCGAGTATAAAAAAGCGGATCCGCAAACTGGAGAAAACGTAGAGGAGTCTGGCTGCCGAAAAATTTTTTCCGGGATCAAGGAATCGCCAAATTCAAAGTGGAAAGTCGAATTCTCGCGCAGATTTGGTCCAGGCTGAAAGTAACTTATGAGACAGGGGCTGTCTCGGAATGCTACAACGATGTGAACCGATCTGCAAAAAATATCGGAGGAGCGTATGGGGTTTGAACAATTCGGTATCGTAAGTTTTACATCCACAACCAAAACTGAGAAATTCGTTGATTTTCTTAAGGAAGGAAAAGTTTGCGGAACAATTTGCAAATCTTGTGGCGCAAAATTCTTTCCACCGCGTGGCGACTGCAATTTTTGTCTTAGTGAGGAAATGGAATGGTTCGGCATCACTGGCGCCGGTGAATTAATTACGTATACTCAGGCTATGTACGCGCCCGCAGGCTTTGAAAAGGATGTTCCTTACACTCTTGGCGTCGCCCGGTTTGAAGATGGCGCCAAAGTCTTTGGACGGCTTGATAAATCCATTCCGGACGAAAACATCAGACCAGGCATGAAAGTAAGGCTGAAAGTCATCGACCTCGACGATGACCGTTTAAGTTATGTTTTGACGCAGGCTTAATCGATCGGCCGTTCAGAACTTCCCCGATTGTGTTTTCAAAAAAAATACACACTGACGGCAGATGTCCGTCTCTGTTAAAACACGTTTAAGATGGAGGTTTGAGACATGAAGACGCGTTCTTTTTTGTTCCTTACCATTTTAATGGTACTATTCGGCGCTTATCCGGTTTTTGATAGTAGCGTAGCAAATGCCGCTCAGACAAACACACTCAGTGGGGAGATCCCGATAGGGGCTGTCTGGTCATTAACCGGCGACGCCGCTGTTTATGGCCCGTCGCAGAAAAATGCCTCAGAACTTGCCGCTGAACAGATTAACAAATCAGGAATGCTTGGGGCTGCAAAAATCAAACTTATTACCGAAGACGATCGCTCCACTAAGGAAGGAGCCATCACCGCATTTGACAAGCTGATCAAGGAATACAAAGTAGTGGCTATCCTGGGCCCAACGCTGTCAAATTCGGCCAAAGCGGCGGACCCTATCGCTCAAGCGGCTAAAGTCCCGGTCCTCGCTGTATCCAATACCGCCGGCGGTATTGTAGAGATGGGCGATTTTATTTTCCGTGACAGCCTCCCCGAGATGTTGGTTCAACCCAATACGATAAAACAGACAAAGAACAAGTTCGGATACAAGAAAGTAGCTATACTGTATGGCAATGATGATGTTTTTACCAAAGGTGGCTACGATGCGTTCAAAAAGGCTCTTGATGACCAAGGTATCAAAATATTGGCCACTGAGACGTTCAACAAAAAGGACAGTGATTTTTCCGCTCAGCTCACCAAGATCAAAGGTCTGAAGCCTGACGCGATCATAGTCTCGGCCCTGGCTGAGGAAGCCGCCAGTATTATGAGTCAGGCGCGTCAGCTTGGGATTCCAGCGTCTGTCCCGATTATTGGTGGCAATGGGTTCAATTCTCCAAAATTGGCTCAGTTGGCTGGACCGGCTGCAGAAGGCGCCATTACTGGGGCAGCTTGGTTAATCACCAACGATACACCCGGCAATAAGGCTTTCGTTGAAGCCTACCATAAAAAATACGGCGCTAATCCTGATCAGTTTGCCGCACAGGCCTATGCGGGTGTTTATATCCTGGCTGACGCCATAAAGACCGCGGGTTCAAGCAACCCCGTCGCAATTCGGGA
Organism: Deltaproteobacteria bacterium; assembly: GCA_023474025.1. GTDB lineage: Bacteria > Desulfobacterota > Desulfomonilia > Desulfomonilales > Desulfomonilaceae > CAJBEZ01. The sequence continues at coordinate 21,258 of JAMCYH010000225.1, read as the reverse complement.
TGCGATGGCCAAAATCAAGAACCTGGACACCGTGTTGGGAAAGTTCTCATTTGATTCTCGCAGAGAACCGGTGCACGCTCCTGTGGTGCAGATCATCAAAAATGGTCAATTCGTGCTATTCAAATAGCATATCTAATCATGACATGCGTAAAGCCGGAACTCTCTCCGGCTTTTAACCCCTAAAATTAAGGTTTGTTTATGTCGGATCTCCCTCAACAGCTAATCAATGGCCTATGGCAAGGTGCCGCCCTTGCGCTTTTTGCCATGGGATACACACTGGTATTTGGTGTTCTCGACATCATTAATCTTGCGCAAGGAGCCACGTACATGTGGGGCGCATTCTTCGCGTTCCTCTGTGTGACAAAATTGAATTGGCCAATCTGGTATGCGATCCCGGCTGCAATGGTAGGCGCCGGATTCCTGGCGGTATTGTTGGATAGACTGGCGTTCAAACCTCTCAGATCTTTGACATCGGGCGGTCTGGTCTTATGGGCCGGTTTCATCGTGTTCCTGTTGGGGGCTGTCGGTAACCTGTCTCAAGATATTAAGTGGGTGACTATTGTCAGTGGGGCCTTGATCATGTTGGGCGGGTTCGTCCTGGATTACCGAAGTGGTAAGCCGTTGCGAACCCGTGAAGTTCCGCATCTGGCTCCGATCATTTCATCAATCGGAGCGACATTTATCCTGGTCAGTCTGGCCATAAGCCAGTTTGGAGCGCAGGTTTCACGATTTCCCCCCAATCTGTTCCCGGTAAAGCCTTACAATGTTACAGCGGAGGCCGTAATATCGCCGATCCAGGTTTTAGTATTAGGCCTTTCTTTGGGGCTCATGATTATCCTGAGTTTTCTTATCAACAGGACACAAATGGGGCGGGCTATTCGAGCGATTGCATGGAGCGAACGGACATCGCGATTGCTTGGCATTAATGTCGATTATGTGATTGCACAGACATTTTTCATCTCGGGAGCGCTAGCCGGTGCAGCGGGAGTGCTACTGGGGCTGGCCTTCAACCGTTTGGAACCTAACATGGGCGGTGAAGTAGAATTGGCCGGCCTCACTGTAATAATTGTAGGAGGAATGGGAAGCATCGGAGGCGCTGCCATAGCCGCATTTCTCGTAGGCATGATCCGGGTCCTCAGTGTGGCGTATATCGACAGTAGTTTCCGTGACGCTTTCGTTTTTGGGCTACTAATTTTGGTGCTGCTTCTACGCCCAAGTGGTATTTTTGGGCGCAGCAAGACTGTTCGCGCCTGACAAAAATACACCGACAGATAAGCGAAACTCATGTTCGAATTTCTCAGCAACAATATTTCAACAATTAATTTTGTCCTGATCAACATTTCATTGGGACTTAGCATATACATCACCCTTGCTACCGGTCTTTTATCTCTTGCCAACGCCGGATTTATGGCAATAGGCGCATACACTGTCGCTATTATTCAGACTCAGACACACATACCTTTCAGCTTCGGCTTCGTCATGGCAATTGCTTTGGGAGTGACGCTGGCGCTTCCAATTGGTATTGTGGCGCTGGGCCTGCGCGATATTTATCTTGCGATTGCGACACTTGGTTTCGGTGAGATCGTCCGAATCATCGCTCTTAATGGAGACAAGGTGGTTCGGCTTTTTAGTACAAATAAAGATGTAATTGTCTTTAATGGGGCTGAAGGAATAACCCTGGCATACAAAACCCCTACAATTATATTTGGATTGCCTGATACTACGTGGCCTATATTAATCTATTGCCTGGTAGCTATATACATTCTTGCAACCCTGCATAACTCCCGTTACGGTAGAATTCTGGCGTCAATCAGGCAAGATGAGACAGCCGCCTCCACGTTGGGTATCAATGTGGCTCGTTACAAACTTTTTGCGTTCGTGCTGGGTTCGGCAATTGCCGCGGGGGCCGGAGCGCTGGGCGCCCCAATCGTTCGTGTTGTCGACCCTCATAACTATGTTTTCAGCCGAGGGGTTGACATCCTGGCCTACGCTGTATTGGGGGGAATGACTCACTGGGTAGGGCCGATACTGGGCGCTACTGTGCTAACATCCTTGCCGGAGGCCCTACGTTTTCTTAAGGACCAACGGGATATAGTCAATGGGTTGATAATCATGCTGTCTATTATTTATCTGCCCGCCGGCCTTGCTGACCCACGCGTTTGGACGATCCCGCGAAAGCTTTTTGCATTGTTGGGGTCAATGCGCTCAAGCGCTCGAAATGATTCCAAAGGACTTTGATTTGATTGAGCGGCCCGAAAATAATTCCCGTCGTTCAGTTTACGATGTAAGGCAAACTCCAGTTTTTTCATCAAGGTCGATCCGGTACCGATATTAGTTGATTTAAGTAGGAAGAATGACACACGAATCAGCCAGGCCTCTATTGGAAGTCAAGAATTTAACCCGTCTGTTCGGTGGCTTGAAAGCGCTGGAAGATGTTTCTTTCTCTGTGCCGCGAGGGGCTATATGCGGTCTTATTGGTCCTAATGGGGCTGGCAAGACTACCCTGATAAACCTGATAAGCGGATTGGGACCTTTGTCTGAAGGGGCCGTTTTTCTGGATGGGCAGTTAATCAGTGGACTGCCGCCACATAAAATTGCAGCTAGGGGGATAGGGCGTACTTTTCAAAATATCCGTCTTTTTGGAGATCTGTCTGTCCTTGAAAATGTAATCCTGGGCCATCATTTAAGACAATGCGGAACTGTAATTGACACGTTGCTGCATTTGCCACGTAGCCGGTCAGGTGAAAGGGATTCGCGTCAAGCGGCCCTTGCGTTACTTGGACGTTTGGACATGGAACATCTGGCAGATGTTCGGGCCAACGCCCTTTCCTATGGTGACCAGAGAAGGGTCGAGATAGCTCGAGCCTTGGCTCTGGAACCAAGTTTGCTACTCCTTGATGAGCCGGCTGCAGGTATGAATAGTACGGGTTTGGTCTCGCTCTGCGAATTTCTTCTGAGTCTTAAGGATGGTTCCTTGACGATCCTTATCATAGAGCATGATATGGATTTGATTATGCGCATGAGTGATCTGGTAATTGTCCTCAACTTTGGAATGAAGATAGCGGAAGGCACTCCGGACTTTGTACGAAATGAACCTCACGTAATCGAGGCGTATCTTGGCAAGGAACAGTAGCCTTTGACGAACCTTCTATCCGGTAACCAACAGGAGATCAATTTATATGCTGGTTGTGCGGGACCTTTGTAGTTCATATGGAGCAATTGCCGCATTAAAAGGGGTCAGCTTCGAAGTGCCTCGTGGAAGTGTTGTGGCCCTGGTTGGGGCAAATGGGGCTGGTAAATCGACAACCCTCAATTCGATAAGCGGTTTGCTTAAACCAGACGGCGGTTCAGTCCGGTTTGATGATCGTGAAATAGCCGGTTGGCGGGCGGATAAAATTACAGCCCTGGGATTGGCGCAAGTGCCGGAAGGTAGACAGGTCCTGGGAGGGTTAACCGTAGAGGAAAATTTGCTCCTTGGCGCCTATACTCGGAGAGACTCAGAAATTGGCAAAGACCTTGACGACATTTATTTACGTTTTCCCATTTTAAAGAACCGTCGCAAACAAATTGCCGATTTGCTTTCCGGAGGAGAACAGCAGATGCTGGTCCTTGGTCGGGCGCTCATGTCCCGTCCCAAACTGCTGATGCTGGACGAACCCTCCCTTGGTTTGGCTCCTTTGATAGTCCAGGAGGTTTTCCGTATCATCAGTGAACTCAAAGAGCGTACCACCATCCTGCTTGTGGAGCAAAATGCCCGTAAGGCGCTCCAAATAGCAAACTATGCGTATGTTCTGGAAGGTGGCCGCGTAGCTCAGGAAGGCCCGGCTGAGGAACTTCAGGGTGATCCTAAAATTGTAGAAGCTTACCTCGGGAGAAAAACCTAGTTTTACAAAGAATTGATCAAGCCGTTGGACTACGAGTTTCCCGGGTTAAACTTTCCCGACGCCGGTTTCGGAAGCCGACCAATAATCCCCTTGCCCGCAATCTTGTTCAATGTCGGCCACAAGGCCTTTGAGATCGTCTGTCCCATTGAAAAAAGACCCCGATTTTTTGCCGCGAGACCAAACATTTTCATGGCAGTCTTTTCAACCATTGGTGTCATTCCTCTTTCGACCCGTTCCTCCCGTAACAAAGTCAACAGTTTCACAAGTGGCACGCGGACCGGACAGACTTCCATGCATGCTCCGCAGAGCGTTGTAGCGTCGAGTATGGGGTAAACTTTGTCCATCCCTTCGAGCAATGATGTTAGTACCATGCCCATTGGACCGGGGTACGTTACACCATAAGCGTGGCCGCCTATGGTCCTGTAGACTGGGCACACGTTGAAGCAGGCGCTACATCTTATACACTTGAGTATCTCCCTGTATTTACCGGCGAGGATTTCAGAACGGCCGTTGTCCAGGATAACAATGTGCAATTCACGTGTCCTGGTTGAATCTTCAGGCTTCTTTGCTCCTGTTATGATGGAGACATAGCTCGACAACATCTGACCAGTAGCGCTTCGAGGAAGCAGTTTTGTAAAAAGGGACAGGTCATTTAGCGTCGGGATAATCTTCTCCATTGAAAACACGGCAATATGTAACGGGGGTAGGGTGGTTACCATACGGCCATTGCCTTCATTGGTGAATATTGCGATGGTTCCGGTATCGGCCACTGCGAAATTTGCCCCGGAAATCCCTGCGTCAGCGTCAAGAAATTCCTGTCTTAACGCTTTTCTGGCGATTTTTGTGAGGACCACCGGGTCATCCGAATAGGGCACATGAAGTTTTTCCGCAAACAGTGCGCCGACCTGTCGCCGGTCTTTGTGGATGGCGGGCGCAAGGATATGTGACGGTTTTTCGCCGGCAATCTGAACGATGTATTCTCCCAGGTCAGTTTCAAAGACCTGGAAATCCTGGTCCTCAAGAAATTCGTTAAGATGAATCTCTTCGGTGATCATGGACTTGGATTTAACGATCTTTTTTGCTCCACGATCCTTCAGGATGTGAAATATGGTTTCCCTTGCTGTTTCGGCGTTACAAGCATGGTGCACAACCGCGCCGGCCTTTGTCGCATGAAAAGAAAACCTGTCTACATAATCCGGTAGATTATCGAGGACCTCCAGTCTTATCGCCGAAGCCTGGTCTCTCCAAACTTCGATTGGAACAGCCGCCACTCCTTCGCCTCTCTTGGCAATGAACATATCAGTGGCTGTCCGCATGGCATGTCGGAGAGCTTTGTCTTTAACTGCTGCAGCGGCGTTTTTTCGAAAATTTAAGGGAGAAATCGTCTCGCTCATAGGAACTCCACAATCATTTATCGCCTTAACTCAGGCAAGTAATCTTCCACGTTGAAAGCCTCGTTGTCAACCTTGTGGGGTTTCTAAATACCCTATAATGAAATCTTTTGGGCATTCAATTTATACTTGAAGTTGATTTCCCGTACGAAATCGGTTTTACTACTGATTCCGAAACTGAGAGTGAACAGTTTCTTGATATCGATACGCACACTAAATGAACATGCAATACACAGACTCAGAATTGGAATCTCTACTGGATGATGTGGAATCAGACCTTGCGGAGCGAAAAGAATCCTGGAAAGGAGACGCTCCCGACAAAGGCAGACAAGCTGTATGCGACTTCGCCAATGATCTTCCCGATCACCGGCGGCCGGGGGTCTTGTTCGTTGGGGTTAAAGACGACGGGAGCCCGAGCGGTCTTGGTATCACCGATGAACTTTTAAGGACCTTGGCCGACATCAAAACTGACGGCAACATTTTAACTCCACCCACAATTACTGTGGAGAAAAGAGTCCTTAAGGGACAGGATGTGGCTGTTGTCGCGGTGCATCCGGCTGATGCTCCTCCAGTGCGTTACAAAGGGAGAATATGGATACGGACTGGCCCGCGGCGAGGACTAGCGACTTCCCAGGATGAACGAATATTAAATGAAAAGAGAAAATTCAGAGATTTGCCATTTGATGTTCATCCTTTGTCATTGTCTACATTAAAAGATATTGATCGCCTTCTATTTGAACAGGAATATTTGCCAAATGCGTTTGCGCCTGACGTTCTTGAAACTAATGAAAGAAGCTACGAACTTTAATGTAGACAATGACAAAGGATTGTGTCCGCTGATAACCCCACTCCGACTGTGCTTGGCATCCTTGTCCTGGGGAGAAACCCGACAAATTGGTTACCTGGCGCCTGTATTCAATTTTTGAGAATTGACGGAATACAATGGTCAGATGATGTGGCGGATGAAGAATTAATCGATGGCCCTTTGGCTCAAATGCTACGCCGCATTGATGATAAACTGGCGGCGCATAACCGTATCGCAGTAGACTACAAATCGGACTCAATCGAGAGGAGAATTAGTCTCTATCCTCAAGTAGCGCTTCAACAGCTAGTTCGAAACGCGATTATGCACCGGGTCTATGAAGGAACAAACACTCCGGTCAGAGTGTACTGGTTTAATGACCGAATTGAAATACTTAACCCTGGTGGTCCTTTCGGGATTGTCACAGTCGCCAATTTTGGGAAACCGGGTTACACGGATTATCGTAATCCTAACCTGGCTGACGCAATGAGGGTGCTGGGGTTTGTTCAAAGATTTGGAGTAGGAATTCAGACGGCCCAGGCTGCGCTCAAGAAAAACGGAAATCCCCCTGCTGAGTTTACCGTAGAGCAAGAAGCGATTCTCTGCGTCCTCAGGACAAAGTTATGACCATACCTGCGCTAACTTTTTTCAACAATAGGGGCGGAGTAGGAAAGACGTCATTAGTCTATCACCTCTCATGGATGTTCTCAGATTTGGGCAAAAGAGTTATTACCGTTGACCTGGATCCGCAGGCTAATCTTAGCGCAGCGTTTTTGACTGAAGGAGAACTTGATTCTCTTTGGAATGAATCGAAAGAGATAGGTACTATTTTCCAGGCAGTTGCCCCTCTACAGGATATTAGTGACATTGCGGAACCGGTTCTTAAAAGAATGGGTTCGGACCTTTACCTTCTACCGGGTGATGTTGCTCTTTCGTCCTTTGAGGAGACACTTTCAGAAGTTTGGTCTGCCAGTATGGGGGACAACAATCTTTATATGCCTTTGCGTATTTTGAGTTCATTCTGGCAGGTTATCCAAATTGCGGGGCGTTCTGTGGAGGCTGATCTTATTCTGGTCGATGTTGGGCCAAACCTCGGGGCAATCAATCGCTCCGCGTTGATCGCCACGAACTATGTTGTGATTCCGCTTGGGGCTGATCTTTTTTCGCTTCAAGGACTCAAAAACCTTGGTCCCACCTTGAGAAACTGGCGAAGCGCCTGGCAGAAAAGACTCAAGAACTGGCCAGATCCGACATTTGAGCTACCCAGAGGCGAGATGTGTCCGTTAGGATATGTTACTCAACAGCATGGTGTTCGCCTGAGCAGACCGGTAATGGCCTACGATCGCTGGATTAACCGTATACCCGGCGTCTACAGACAAGCTGTTTTGCAGAAACAACCTGAGGAGTTCAAGCCTCAAAACGATCCGCTGTGTCTCGCAACTCTAAAACATTATCGAAGCCTGGCGTCGATGGCTCAGGAAAAACGCAAACCGATCTTTGCTCTAACCCCTGCTGATGGGGCCATTGGGAGCCACGCGAACGCCGTAAGAGAAGCTTATGATGATTTTAAGCGCCTGGCCATCAGGATACTCGATTTAATTTAATTCGGTGAAACCGTCCACAAAGACAACCGCATATTACTCAGTAATCTCGCAATCATGTGATTAGAAGCAAATTAACTGCGACGAAGCCTGGATCCAGAAAGCCTTAACGGTCTGAGAATTTACTTTGAAAAGCCACATTTTTTTAAAAATGTCGTCAACTCGTCATTGAACCATTTGGGATCTTCATAGAATAACAAGTGGCCACCATTAGCCGAAGGCGCAAAGGTCGCGTTTGGTATCTGGGACGCGGTGTGTTTACCCATTGCGATCCCATTCTTAAAAATGTTGGAGTCCGCGGCAAAAACAATTGTAGGAACCGTTATGGTTTTCAGAACATCAGAATAGTCTCTCATCAAATAGTCACTGTATATGTCCTGCGCTACAGAAACGGGTGTCTTTAAATGCTCTGTCAACATCCACTCCAAGTCTTTTTCGGGAGCTTTCCCGCTTTTGAACATGTTGTTAATAAATGCCGTCGCTACGTCTCCCCTTTTTTGATTAAGAGCTATAAAGAACGCGTTCATTCTGTCATAATTGAAATTCTTGAGCCCATGCGCATTCCATTCCGCCGGAGAAAATGGAAAAGGTGTCATATCCACTAGCCCTAGCGCCTTTACCTTATCATCGCCAAATTGTTTCCAGTAATCCAATACAACCGGCCCGGCGAGAGACCAGCCGACTAAAGCCACATTCCTGAGTTTCAATGCGTCAATAACCGAGCGAACGTCTTTGGCGTACTGAGGAATTGTATGGCCATACAATGTCTTGCTGCTGTTACCATGCGCCCGCAGATCCATGACGACTACCTGATGGTCTTTGGCCAACTCTTGGACCTGCTTCTGCCAGAATTTTCCGCTCATGGTCCAGCCATGCACGAAAAGAATAGGCGAGCCTTCTCCCTTGGTTTCATAATAAATAAAAGCGCCATCGGGGGTTTCAACGGTTCCTGCCCATCCCAGCGTAACAGCGCCGAAAATGAAACAGCACGTTAAGAGCAGTTCCTTAAATCTCATGGTACGCCTCCTTTAAATTTTGTATCAGAGTGGTTTCCCCTGATTCTTAACGCAACTCTTGGCTATTTTTATCATTAATTCTATGTGACTGGAATTACTATTTTATATGCACCAGGGAATTTGTGAATAATTTTGTAACGTGTGTCCCCATTTGACACGCGTGTCCTTTACACTCGCATATCGCAGGCAAAATAGGGTAGGGCGATGGCCCCGATTTCTGGAGGAAAATTGCAGCAAATAGATTTGAAAAACAAGCAACAGGATAATATTCCAGTAATGGGGAGTGAGAAAAATGGGAATCTTTTGGACAGTTGTAATTATCTGGACGATAATCGGGATTCTTACCTACTGGGGGTACGTGGGGAGGTCATCATGAAAACAATATTCTTGATTCTGATTCTGTTAATGCCACTAACAGCCATAGCTGATGAGAGTTTTCGAGATAAATATGGAGATCCCAGCGGAGGATCATCGAGGAATGGGAATATCACAGATTACCGCAATAAATATGGCGATCCGAGCGGGTCCGTAACAGACGAAGGAAATGGTCAATATACGATTCGAGACCAGAATGGGGATATTGCTGGAGAAGTTGATCGAGATGAATAGAAGCTCTTTCTCGCTGAATGTAGCCATTTCCCGTGCCCGAATATTGTCGATACTTGCAGTCAATCCGTCGTCGCTCAGCATCAAGTGCAATACGATAGATAAGATCCAGTTGGCAAATACTCTTTGCTGGGCCAGGAATTATTAGAACTGTGTCGCGGGATAGCCAAAGTAAAACCGTAATCAGAGGCCAGTATGTTTTGGAACACAAATTCACTAGATCAGGCCAGTTGGCCGTTTATTTATGGGCGTCAGGGGGAAAAACGAAGCAGGACGGTAAAGAGGATTAGACCTTTATTGGAATTCAACGGAGGACGAGGTTCCAATAATCGTATGAGAAAAAAGTCTTTTAATATTCGTGGAAATTTGGCACATTCAAACACCGAGATTTGGTTCACAAATACAAACCTCAACCAATAAAGCCTAATCGGGGGCATCCTGAGAAAATGAGGACAGTAAATTATTTTTGTTTCGTATGTCCTTAAATGACACATGAAAATGTTACGCTGAATCTAAAGGCAATATTTGTCGCGGATTATAAATTGGTCCACCGTTCAATTTCGGGGGCTGTGAATCATGTTTTTGTGTCAAGTCTAACCAGCGGGGGGCTGGAATGCAAATCAAACCTGGAGACATAATCCAATCGCCACGATGGGATGAACCCATTGAGGTGAAACTCGTCGAAAATCTTGGTGATTACGTCAAACTAATCGCTGTAACCGTTCATTCCCGAAGACACATCGACCAGCTTATAAAACACGTCGACCTGGAGGACGCCAAGATATCCAAGGTCGATAAGCTTTTTGGAGCTGATCCGCAACATGTCTTTTTGTCGCTGGAAGCCAAGCGCTACCGTTACGCCGATCTCTATGATCCTTTACTCGCTGTAAACACATCCAAGGTCGATCCATTACCGCATCAGGTGGAGGCTGTTTATGGCTATGTCCTGAAACTGCCTCGAATAAGATTCCTGATTGCTGATGATCCCGGGGCTGGCAAGACCATCATGGCCGGGCTGATTATCAAGGAACTCAAGCTACGGCGATTGGTCAATCGCATCCTCATAGTCGTTCCGGGTCATCTAAAGGATCAATGGCGTCGTGAACTCAACGACCGTTTCGAAGAAAAGTTCGTGGTCATAGACCGCAGCCTGATGGACATGACGTATGGAGAAAATGTCTGGGATAGGGAAAATCAAATCATCACTTCCATCGATTTCTGTAAAAGGGACGATATTCTCCCTTCTCTGTCGTCTACGCAATTCGATCTGATCATCGCTGATGAAGCCCACAAAATGAGCGCCTACCGTTACGGCGACAAGACATCAAAAACAGGTAGATACAGATTGGGGGAAACGCTGTCCAGAATAGGCGTCCACATGCTTTTCCTCACAGCCACGCCTCATAGAGGTGATCCAGAAAACTTCAGGCTATTCCTCGATCTTTTGCAACCAGGGTTCTTCGCGAACACTGAAATGTTGGAAGATTCCATATCCCAACGGGACAATCCCCTGTTTATCAGTAGACTCAAGGAGGATCTCAAAAATTTTGAAGGTGAACCACTGTTCCTTCCACGACATGTAAAGACAATCCCTTTTGACCTTGGCAGTGGATCGCCGCTCGAAAAAGACCTCTATAACAAACTCTCAGCCTATGTGAATACCCAATACAACAAGGCCCTGTCGAAAGATAAACGTCGTAATGTGGCGTTCGCACTGGTTATCCTCCAGCGCCGGTTCGCTTCCAGTGTATTCGCTGTATGGCGATCCCTTGAGAGAAGAAAAAAGCGTCTTACTGAACTTCTGGTCAACTTCCAGAATGAATCGAATAAGGACGTTAAAACCTTCGACTTCGAGGCCATAGAAGATTCCAGTGAAGAGGATCGATGGAAAGAGGAAGAGCTTTGGGAAACACTCAGTGTAGCTGAAAACCGTGAGGAACTTCAGAAAGAGATAGGCACTCTTGAGGGGCTCATCGTTGAAGCCAGGAACATCATAGACAGCGATTCAGAGATAAAACTGAGTGAGTTGAAATCTACGCTGGAAAATCTCAATAACGGCTATCCAGGAAAGAAGATCCTGATATTCACGGAATCAAGGGACACGCTCGATTATCTTTACAAACGCATTCAGTCATGGGGTTATTCTGCTAATACCATTCATGGCGGTATGGGCCTGGAAAACCGCATAGACGAGGAAAGACGATTCCGCAATGAAACCCAGATCATGATTGCGACCGAGGCCGCGGGCGAAGGTATTAACCTCCAGTTCTGCAACCTCATGATCAATTATGACATCCCCTGGAACCCCAACCGTCTGGAACAACGTATGGGCCGCATTCACAGATACGGCCAGACTCAGGAAGTCTTTGTTTTTAACCTCGTGGCCCAAGACACTCGTGAAGGCGCTGTGCTGACACGGCTGTTCAAAAAGATCGATGAAATCAAGGAAGCGCTCGGCAATGACAAGGTGTTCGATGTCCTGAGCGAAGTCCTGTATGGCAAAAACCTGTCTCAAATAATGATCGAAGCGGCGGCTAATGCCAGGAGTCTGGAAGAAATACTTGCTGAAATGGATATTGTGGTTGATGAAGACTACATCGCCAAAGTCCGCGAAAATCTGGGTGACAGCCTTGCGACCCATTACATAGATTACACGCAGATCAAGGAACTTGCCCAACGGGCCAGGGAATCAAGGCTAATCCCGGAATATACGGAGGCGTTTTTCAAGAAGGCGTTTGAGCTTGTTGGCGGCAAGGTCAAGACAAGAAAAGACGGCATGATTTCATTAGACGGAGTGCCTGCGGAATTCCGAAATCTCGGAGATGAAGACTCATTCAAGAGACGTTATGGATCTGTGTTGCGGGCCTATCCCAGGGTGACGTTTTCCAAGGATGTGGCGTTCAAAACACCTGATTCAGAGTTTGTATCGTTTGGCCATCCGGTTTTCGAAGCCGCTTTGTTATGGGTTGAGAAAAACCTTACTATGGCGGCAAGTCAGGGCGCTGTTTTCTATGATCCTGACGGCAAACTTCATGGGCTGGTGTTTTTCTACGAAACCGAAATAGTCGATGGGGTAGGACAGGTGGCGGGAAAACGGCTATTCGCAATGTATTATGATGAGGACACCAACGAGGTTCGACCCGTAAATCCAGCTTTCTTATGGGACCTTGCGAACACGAGCGCCGATACTACTGAGTTAATTATACCTGCTTTTGACTTAGATGCCCTCAAAATGAAGATGTTGACAACACTCATTCCTACACTTGAGGATTACAAGTCAGAGCTTGAAACGGAGCGAAACAGACAGGCGAACATAAAGGAGAAATATGGCGCTCAATCCCTTGAATACCTGATACTCCAACTTGACAGCGATTTGATAACACTTGCGGACCGGGAATCGAGGGGCGATGATGTTGGACTGGTGATCAGAAACAAGACGGCTCTTAAAGATCATTACGATCATTCCTTGAAAGAACTCAGGATCGCAATCGAAAAAGAGAAAACTCTCACCATGGCGTCGCCGGTGTTTTTGGGGTTGATTTATGTCAGGCCTGAATTGGACAAAAACCTGGAAGCGGAAAACGACCCTGAAATTGAAAAGATCGGAATGGACTTGACCATGAAAGTTGAACGGGATCAAGGCCGGTTCCCTGAAGACGTTTCCGCCCAGAATCTTGGTTATGACGTTAGATCAACCGATAGCCTCGGTAAGGTTCGTTACATCGAAGTCAAGGCCAGATCCGGGCAAGGATATGTGGCGTTGACCCAGAATGAATGGTTCAAGGCCAAGCGATTTGGGGATGATTATTACCTTTACGCTGTCTTTAACGCAGCCACAAACCCGAGGCTAGTCGTCGTCCAGAATCCAGCGCTGAATCTTACACCTGAAAGTGTGTTGAGAGAGGTACGTCATATTATTGGATTTGATCAGGTGTTTACTGTCGGCCAAAAGTTGAAATATTTACAGTAGTGGCGGGCGTCCCTGCCCGCAGGAACTAGGAAACTGATCCCAGCAAAGGAGATATTCATATGGCAGACGAAGCCTTGGAGCGACGGCAAGCTTTCCTCGAATCCATTGAAAAACTGTTTTCTTTAATTAGACAATGGATTGAAGACATAGACTTAAAGATTGACGAAACAACCATCCCGATAGACGAACCTCCTGCCGGTGTCTACCAGGCCCCGAAATTAACTATTAGCGACAAAAAGCGCACGCTAATTGCAGAATTAGTCCCTGTAGGGACGAATATAATTGGGGCTGACTGGCGTGTGGACATGGTTGGACCATACGACAAAGAAGTTCTCGTGTATTGGATTACCGGAGCGCCAGAGATTGAGAAAACAGACAGAAATGAGACCGTCCACGCTGTAACACGCCTTTTCAAAGGGGCTGATCAACCAGGATGGTACTTGATAGAAGACACCAAACTGGGAAGGGCAAGGTCGTTAAACAAGGAATTGTTTATTGATCTGCTGGAGGAGGTCGCAAATCCATGACTTATGGTGATGACCCGTTAGAAAGCGTCTGGACTACCTATGTGACCACTCAAAGCAGTTTCAAGGTTACAAAAAGGGTTAGCGGTCGTAAGGACTTGTCGTTGTTAAGCAAAACAAACCTTGTTCCTGTAGATGGACTCTCAACAACCAGCCTTATTAACAGTGCCCGTGATGAACTTGAAGATTTGCTGATTCTTGCGATGTGGGCGAAATTTGAGAGATACCTTATAGAATATATTCAGGGGGTTGGCGCTGTTTTGGACACAGCAAGGCCTGTCTCACTGGCCGGTAACCTTCACGAAAAGTTTGAGCTGTCTGTCGAATCGTGGAAGTCCACCGATGTCATAGACTTGTTTAAAGACATTGTTGACGAAAAACTTAGGGGACACGCGAAAAATATCAAGAAATACCGTGATTACATCGCTCACAAAAACCCTCGCAATGAAGACGCCCCGAAAACTGATCCGGCGACGGCATATAGGGTCTTATCAAACTTCATTCTGGTTATTAGATCTGAGGCGTCATGATTGCCAGTATTAGTAGTGGCGGGCCTCCGTGCCCGCAATTCTTAAAACGAAAACCAATCCGGGCAGAGACGCCCGGCACTACTGAAGAACCAAAACCGCAGAAACGGGAGATAAACAATTGTCCGGTCCCACCCGTCGTTTCATAGAAGAATCCTTCCCAGTCCGGGAAGTGAGCGCCGAATCCGCCAGGGAAAAGAGTATCCGGCATGGCCACATATCTACTCTGCACATCTGGTGGTCACGAAAACCGCTCGCTGCATCTCGGGCAATCAACTATGCGGCGTTGATTCCAGCCCCGAAAAACGACGAAGAGTGGAACAAGAAACGTAATTTCATCATAAATCTGTGCAAATGGGAAAATTCTAACGAACGATATCTTCTTGATCAAGCTCGTAAGGATATCCTCGACGCATACGGTGGTGTTCCGCCAAAGGTTCTTGACCCATTTGCTGGAGGGGGATCAATCCCTTTAGAAGCCTTGAGATTGGGATGTGAAACTTACTCCAATGATCTCAATCCAGTCGCTGTCCTGATGCAGAAATGCACGCTGGAATATCCCCAGAAGTATGGCGCAAAGCTTCTTGACGATGTTGAGAAATGGGGAAACTGGGTCCTGGAAGAAGCCAACAAAGAGCTTGGTGGGTCCTATTCTAAAGAACCTGACGGTTCTGTCCCGATCGGCTATTATTGGATGCGGACTATTCCTTGCCAGAACCCGACCTGTCGACATGATATCCCATTGACTCCTAACTACTGGCTCGCAAAAAAAGATAAAAAGAAGGTCGCCGCTTACCCAATTCCCACACAATCCGGTATTGAGTTTAAAATTGTTGGGACCGGGCACGATAACATGCCCAAAGATTTTGATCCTAATAAAGGCACAGTAGCCAGAGCCGTCGCTGTCTGTCCATGTTGCGGCACTTCCAATGACGCCAACACTACTCGCAAGCTGTTCCAGGACGGTAAATCAGGACAGAAGATGGTGGCCGTTATAACGCATAAAGAAGGCGTGACTGGCAAGCGATACCGCATCGCCACCCAATCAGACATTGATATATTCAATCAAGCTCAGGGCTACCTCAAGACAAAACGGCAAACCCTTATGGATCAGTGGGGGATCGACCCTGTACCGGACGAGCTGCTCCCACCAGCCGGAACCTTGGGTTTTAGAATCCAACGTTACGACATGACCGCCTGGGGCGATCTGTTCAATTCTCGCCAGAAGCTCAGCCTCATCACCTTCGTGGAGAAGGCCCGTCAGGCCCACTCAAAAATGGTGGAACAAGGTTATGAGAACGAATATGGGAAGGCCGTGGTGAGTTATCTTGGACTAATCTTTGGTAGGCTTGCTGATAAAAACTCCAATTTGGTAGGTGTTGATGTGACCCTTGAAAAAGTTCAACACGTATTCGTAAGGCAAGCCCTTGGAATGGTCTGGGATTACGTAGAGATTAACCCATTCACAGATGTTGGATGGCCCAATATGTTGGAGTGGGTAAAATTGATTATTGCGCACCTGACTGCTCAAATGACCACCACTATGGTTACATCTGGCAGCGCCTACGTCGCACAATGCACAGCAAGTAGCCTCCTGTACGGCGACGACTTCTTCGATGTTGTTGTTACAGACCCGCCTTATTACGATAACGTTCCTTACGCATATCTCGCCGATTTCTTTTACGTCTGGCTCAAACGTTCGGTTGGACATCTGTATCCCGAACTTTTCTCCACACCATTAACCCCGAAGAAAAATGAAATTGTTGCGTATTCCGAGGTGCCAGACGGTTTTAAGGATGGAAAAGACTACTTTGAGGCGATGCTAAAGAAATCTTTCCAGGAGATCTATCGAGTCCTAAAACGTGATGGAATTGCCGTAATCATCTATGCCCACAAATCTACTTCAGGTTGGGAGACTTTGGTCAATTCATTGTTGGACTCTGGTCTGATCATGACTGGTGCTTATCCTATAAACACTGAAATGGGGGCTCGCCTTAGAGCCCAAGACTCAGCGACTCTAGCTTCATCAATCTACATCGTGGCCCGAAAAATGAAGCGCCAATCAACCGGCTTCTATATCGACGTTAAGGAAGAACTGAAAAAGCATCTTGACACCAAATTGAAAAGACTTTGGGAAGAGGGAATTGGAGGCGCAGACTTCTTCATAGCCGCAATAGGTTCGGCCATTGAAGTGTTCGGCAAATACGAAAAAGTTATGGACTACGAAGGGAATATCATCCGTGCCGACAGACTACTCGACGACGTTTCGGAAATAGCCACCAATTACGCAGTCAGAGAAATCCTACACAATGGATTCGCCGGGGAAATTTCGGACCTTACCCGATTCTATGTCTTGTGGCGTTGGAATTTCGGGGAGGCGAAGGTCCACTTTGATGACGCACGTCGCCTGGCCCAATCATGTTCAATCGAACTCGGGACCGAATGGGGCAAGCATGGTTTTATCCTAAAGGAGAAGGAATTTATCCGAGTTCTTGGCCCGGACAAACGTAAACAGGATTCTTTGGGAAAGTCTACCGAATTGATCGACGTGCTACACAATGTGTTGCTCCTGTGGGAGAAGAGCCAACGCCAAGAGCTTGTAAAACTCCTTCAGGACAGCAGCTACGGCCAGAGTGAAGCTTTTTACAGGGTCGCCCAAGCCATATCTGAGACCTTACCGATAGAAAGCAAGGAAAAGAAGCTGCTTGATGGTTTCCTGTCCGGCAAGGAACGGGTTAAGGAAGAGATGAAGAGTAGTAAAGGGAAGCAGGATACCCTGTTTTAGTAGTGCGTGGCGTCCCCTGCCCGGTAGATTTACGGCGGCCGTCCCTGTACCCGGATACCAAATGAGCCGCCTCCGTGCTAACAATATTTTAGGATTTATAGTAGTGGCGGCCGTCCCTGGCCGCAGGATTTCAGGATTTATGTTTGTGGCGGGCCGCCGTGCCCGCAGGGATTTACGATTTATAGTAGTGAGAGCCCTCCGTGGCTGCATGAATGAAAACAAAAACGGACCCGGGCAGAGACGCCCGGCACTACTAAGAACTATGATGATAAAAAATCATGGAAGAACTCAAGATTTATGAACGCCAGCTCCCACATTGGAGGCTCTCTGACGCAACCTATTTTGTGACATGGAGGCTATCCAACACCCAGCGATTTCTTGAGCCGCAGGAAAAGTCGCTTGTAGTTGAAATAATGAAATATTTCGATAAGGAACGTTATTATTTACATGCCTATGTAGTCATGAATGATCACTGTCACGCACTGCTACAGGCTAAAGGTGGCTTTGCTCTTGAAAAGACACTTCACTCCTGGAAATCGTATTCGGCTAAAAGGTTGCAATCTGATTTTGGGAGATCAGGACAAATATGGCAGTATGAATACTATGATCGAATCATACGTGATGATTCCGAATTCCTTGAAAAGGCAAATTACATAATGACCAATCCGATCAGGAAATGGCCTGATATCAAGCATTATGAATGGGTTAGTTACGTTGAATCGTAGTGGCGACCGCCCCTGGCCGCAAAAGGATTTGGATTTATAGTAGTGGCGGGCCTCCGTGGCTGTATGAATGAGAACAAAAACCGATCCGGGCAAGGGTAGGAAAACAAAAACCAATCCAGACAGGGACTGGTTATAGAAACCAAACCGGGCAGAGACGCCCGGCGCTACTGAAGAACCAAGACAATGCAGCCAGAGACGGCTGCCACTACTAAAGAGGAACTCATAAAATGCGTTCTTTCCACACAATTGCTGTTCCGCATCCGGATATTCTTGAAGGCCGGCTTACAATGGACGTTTGGGCCGCCAAACTCTGGGACGTCTATCTGAATAGAGGCGCTGACGAGTACAAGGACCCGAATCAATTCTTTTCCAAGACCTACCTGACTGAGGGTCTCCAGAATCTCATAACAATTGTTCAGAATCGTTTGTCCTGGAAGGGCGGTGACCCTGTAATTCAGATACAGACACCATTCGGAGGTGGAAAGACACATGCCTTGATCGCCCTTTACCACAAGAACGCCAACGTCAAACGTGTCGTAATGGATGGCGTTTTCATGAGCGGCTCAGAAACATTGTGGGGCGTGCTGGAGAAACAACTTACAGGGAAGATTGATAAATGCGCCGGCCAGGTTTCCCCTGGGGCCGACATTATTTACAGGCTACTCGATCAGCACAAGCCGGTTTTAATAATGATGGACGAGGTCCTGGAATACGTCACAAAGGCGGCTGGAGTCAAAGTTGGCGATACCACACTTGCCGAACAGACACTCGCATTCTTGCAGGAATTGACAACCGTGGCTTCAGGTTTGCCGCAGGTATCGCTTCTAATGACATTGCCTTCAAGTGATCTGGAACATTACAGCGCCGAATCTGAAAGGTTCCTGGCTCAGGTAGCCCATGTAGTAGGCCGAATGGAGAAAATCTACACGCCTGTCCAGGAATCCGAAATCACAAGAATTGTCAGGCAACGGTTGTTCTCTTCGGTTGATACAGGAAATGTGGCTAGTGTGGTCCAGGCTTTCATGGGATACGCCGAACGCGAATCAATATTACCACCAGATACCGAACCCTCTGAATACAGGAAACGATTCGAAGCTTCGTATCCATTTATGCCGGAAGTGGTTGACACGCTGTATCATCGCTGGGGCAGTTTCCCCAATTTTCAACGGACTCGTGGCGTATTGCGTCTTCTTGCCCTGGTAATTCATTCCATGAGGAACAAGGAAGCCGCCTATATCAGCCTGTCGGATTTCAATCTGGCGGAGGCTGAACTATTCCGGGAACTTCTCAAACATATCGGTCAGGAATTCGATAGCGTGGCCGCGGCGGATATTACCGGCTCAAACGCAAACTCCAAGAGGGTGGACCAGGCGCTTGGCGACGCTTACAAAGGTCTCAGGCTGGGATCACGAAGCGCAACAACGATGTTTATGTATTCTTTTTCGGGCAAGGATGAAATCGGCGCTACATTGGGTGAGATTAAACGGTCAGCTACAACATTGTCAAACCCGTCGAGCGTGGTTGCCGAAGCGCTGGAAAAGATCAAGGACACCCTATTTTATACCCAGTACGACGGCGGCAAATACTTCTTCAGCAATCAGCCTAACATCAACCGAATATTGCTTACCAGGATGGAGAATGTAGCCGCTAAAGATGTGTTTGATCTTGAAAATGATCTCTTAAGAAAAGCCTTATCGGGCAAGAAATTAAAGACTCTATTGATTCCAGTTTCTTCACGGCCAGATGTCCAGGATGACGCTTCCTTGAAACTGGTAGTGCTGATGGATCGTGACGACAATGTGATAAGGGAAATTTACGAGAAACGAGGAAATACCCCTAGAGTTCATCGCAATACGTTGTTTTTCATCGCCCCCATGGAAAGTGAAAAGATCGGGTTCCATAACAATATTAGAAGAACTCTGGCGTACCGGCACATAATCAATGATCAGAAGCTCAAGCTCACGGATGACCAGAGAAAACAACTGAAGTCTGAACTGAAGAAGGATGAAGAAAACCTGAATGACTCATTGCGCCGGTATTATCGATGGTTGATATCGCCGGGACGGGACGGCCTGAAAGAAACAGACCTCGGCATCCCAACATTCGGGGACACCCGACCGATAGACGACGCAGTATATGACAAACTCCGGGCTCAGAACGAGATCCTGGAAAACCTTGCCCCGTTGGTAATTAAAGAGAAATTTCTCAATGGACCGGACGGTTTCGTTTATACGGAACAACTTCATTCTTCCAGCCTGAAAACGCCGGGTGAACCACGGCCAATCAGCGCCGATGTTTGGGTTAGAAGCATATCTGACGGAGTTAAAAAGGGCTTATTTGGTTTGGGTGAATTGGAAGACGGAAAATTCAAATGTCATTACTTCAAGGAAGAGCCACAGGTTGGTTTGACTGGCGGCGAACTTCTCATGAAGGCGGAAATCTGTGAAAGAGTCAGGCTAGAAGCTGCGAAGAATATCGCCACGCCACCCGAAGTGTCAGCCACAACTGGTGATAGTATCGGCGGGACTGGCCCCCATACTTCACCAATAGATCGAACTACCCGCGAAACAATGAGCCTTCCGTTGGGCCACAAAGAGATCAACCTGCGGTTCAAGCTGCCGAAGGGAAAGGCGTCGAACCTCCTGGGTATAATCAACCTTTTGCAGCACAATTTCCAGTCTACCGAGATCACTATCCGAACAAAGGACGGCCAGATCACCGAAGACGATTACGACGCCAAGATACTGGAGGCTTTCCGGCAGGCGGGGATAGAGGTGGAGTGAGGAATTTGAAATCGGCTTGAGAAAAGGCATCTTGATGTTGATGAGATGAAGAAACTGATTGTTATCTTTATCACACTGGAATTGTTGCCGCCTACCATGTGGATTACGCTTTCAGGTTTATGATGCACATCAATGGAGTAGCAAAGTGCAACCAGAATATCATAAGAAGCTTCCTTGTCCTTTCGTAGTTAGCAAGGACCAGCTAGAGAAACTTACCGCGCTTCTGGAAAAGCATGTCGGTGGATTACAAATTACTGCAGATTGTGCCGGAGACGTGTCTTCTTATAAATTAGATTCACTCGATGAGCTAATGGAACTGGAGAATTCAAAAGGAAAAGAGATACTCAACCTGACCATCAAAGCGCGTTCCAAAGATGGCACGCGGGATGCCATAATCCAATTACCCAACACATGGTCAGATTGTATTTCGGTGGTTTTCCATGTTCCCGATGATGTCATCGATCAACTCAGAGCGAAGATGTTAGAAATAATTTCGGGCATGCGGCCGTGGTACAACTGAAGTGTACCCTTCTGTCTAGACAAAAAATTGATCCTCTGAAGGTGGAAAAGTACCATCGGTTACTGAGTCAATAGTGTCTGAGCTTTTGCCGTGGGCGCCTCTTTTGCTATAAACTTGATATGGA
>JAMCYH010000232.1 GCA_023474025.1 Deltaproteobacteria bacterium | reverse complement strand
TCCATCTTCGATCAGATGTTTTTACACTCAACCTTGAAATGTAAATTTTCCCCAACTTTTTCAACCGATTCACGAATTCAAAATCTTCCATGATCAAATACTCAGGAAAGCCAGCAATTTCCTCATATGTTTTTTTTCTTAAGAAGAGAGCTTGATCTCCGTACGGAAGTTGAAAAATACGGGATCTGAAGTTAGCTAATTTTTCCACAAATCTTAATCCCACACTATTCCCGAATATCGAAAGAGAAAACGCGCCGCAAACAACATCACTCTTTTCAAAAACCTGGAAAACTTCTTGAGGCCAATGTTCAGGTAGCGCCGTATCAGCATGAAGAAAAAGAAAAACATCACCCGAAGCCTTTTTTGCTCCCAAATTCATTTGTGCTGCCCGATTAGGGCGTTCCACCAGTATCTTACAGCCCAATCGCTCTACGATTTGAACTGTACAATCATTACTACCACCGTCAACAACGAGAATTTCTATTCCGTGCCTTAACCCAACGCTGTTAATACAATTTTCAATGCATGATTCTTCATTCAATGTAGGAATGATCACGGATATTAATTTTAGTTCACGCAAATCCGGGGAACCTGGGCAAATTTTGGAAGGCAATAAAATCCTCTGGTGTATCAATATCTCGTAGTAGAGGAAGAAAAAGCACGTCCAATGCCAATTTTGTTATCCTGTCAAGAGTTTGATTCAAAACCGTAGGCGCACCCCATTCAATTTGATCAAATAAAAAAGGATAATAATCGCAGCACCCGAGTAAGTAGTACCCACCATCGTAAGTCGGGCCAATCACCATATTATTTGATCTCAATAGATTAAAAGCCTGAAATATGAGCCTTGGAGAAAGGTCTGGCACATCGGATCCTACAATAACAACCTTTCTGGCTCCATCATGGAAAGCGTTTCGAAAAGCCTCTCGCATCTTGTAGCCCAAATCTCCTTTGGCCTGTTCGCTAAAATTGATAGAATTCCCAAGCCATTTAGACATTTGTGAGCTATCGGCCCCAGAATAATAAACCTCCAAGATAAAATCTAATATGGTTTTAGCTGAAAAGACTGTATTGATAGCCATTTCAGATAGCATTTTGTGGAATAACGCCGATTTGAATGTTCCGAGTAACGGTATTAGTCGAGATTTCACACATCCTGGTGTCGGGTATTTGGTAAACAATAGGAGTCTGTTAAAAGACATATATTTGTATTTAGAAAAAAGCTCTATTCGGTTTTATGATATAATGGTACATTATAAAATGATTTTTCGTAAATTAGTCAACGACAAAATAAGAAAAATCGCATCATGGAATCTTCAAGATCACATAAATTTGCTTGACTGAACAAGATTGCTGCAATAATATTGTTCGATTATGGATTAATCATTGCCAAATTATTGGAGGCTCTAAAGATAAATGGCTGTCAAAATAAGATTGTCTCGACATGGATCAAAGAAAAGACCTTTTTACAGAATCGTAGTAACTGACTCAATCTATCCTAGAGATGGCCGCTTTCTGGAAACTTTAGGAACTTACGATCCAAGAAATAAGATCAGTGGCATCCGCATGGATAAAGAAGCTATTCAAACATGGATCAACAAAGGCGCTCAGGTCACTAACACTGTTAAAAGAATCATTAAAACCATTAACCAGCCAAATCCTGCTGCGTAGCTTTATCAACCAAGCCACTTGAATTTTTCATACAGGAACAATTATTTACGCCCTGAGGTTTGGTATGAAAGAACTTGTTGAATTCGTGGTCAAAGCCATGGTTGACCATCCAGATGAAGTAACCGTGTCAGAAAAACAGGAAGAGTCTGGATTGGTCCTTGAGCTAAAGGTTGCTCCAACTGATCTGGGACGCGTAATTGGAAAACATGGACGAACGGCCAAAGCCATTCGAACCGTACTCAACTCCGCGTCTACAAAGAGAAAACAGAAAGTGTCATTGGAAATCCTTGAATAGGCTAACCAATGAAGAGAAATTTCAAAAATCCGCGCTGCTGAATGAAAAACGACAGACTGATAGTTGTAGGTAAGACACTAAAACCTATAGGATTAAAAGGTGAGTTGAAAATATTTCCGTATACCGAATCCCCTGATATTTTCAACAAGTTCCCATACCTTTTTTTTGAAACAGAATGTTTTGAGGTCAAACAAGTTCGTAATACCAAGGCAGCGGTGGCTGTTTTTCTTAATGGAGTAGAAAGCTACGAAGACGCCGATAAATTAAGAGGTAGACTGGTTAAAACATCGGCGAATTTCTTCCCCGATATAGATGAAGAAGAATATTACTGGTTCCAACTTATAGGTCTAGAGATATTTGACGTCAAAGACAAATATGTCGGTTGCGTTCAATCTCTTATAAGAACTGCCGCACATGATATTCTTCAAGTCCAGAACGGAACCAAGGAAATCATGATCCCGATGGTAGATCAAATTGTCAGGACAGTTGATTTGAGAGAAAATCGTATAATCATAGAAAATTTTGAGGGAATTAACCCAGATGATTAACATCGGGGTATTAACTATTTTCCCGAATATATTTGAGTCTTTTTTGTCCTACGGGAATCCTGCCAGAGCTATTAAAATGGGCCTATTGAAGATTGAGGCCATTGATCTTAGACAATTTACCGAGAATGAACGGAGAACAACCGATGATTACCCCTACGGAGGGGGTACTGGCATGGTGATGAAACCTGAGCCAATTGTCAAAGGTATCCGTTACGTCAAAAATTTGACAGGTGAGACCTATGTAATTCTTCTAACTCCGCAAGGCA
>JAMCYH010000161.1 GCA_023474025.1 Deltaproteobacteria bacterium | reverse complement strand
GTTGGTGGCAGGGGCCAAATATCGACGTTCAAGAGCCGCATCTTTCTCAATGTGTTTTCTGTATTCGTTAACCGTGGTTGCACCCACAGCCCTTAGTTCTCCTCTCGCAAGAGCTGGCTTAAGCATGTTTGAGGCGTCCATGGATCCTTCTGCCGCCCCCGCGCCTACCAGTGTGTGCATTTCATCGATGAACAGAATTATCTCGCCTGCTGCGTTGGTTACTTCTTTTAGAACGGCCTTGAGTCTGTCTTCAAATTCACCTCGATATTTGGCCCCTGCCACCAACTGCCCGATGTCAAGAGCCAGTACTTTTTTCCCTTTAAGCGTTTCTGGAATGTCCCCTGACACAATCCTCCCGGCGAGTCCCTCTACGATGGCTGTTTTGCCTACTCCCGGGTCCCCTATAAGGACAGGGTTGTTCTTTGTCCGTCGGGAGAGGACTTGAATAATTCGCCTGATTTCGTCGTCTCTACCGATTACCGGGTCTAGTTTACCCTTTCGAGCCAGTTCGGTTAAATCCTTGGTAAACCTCTTTAATGACTGATATTTTTCCTCTGGAGCCTGGTCTGTGACTCGCTGTGTGCCTCTTATGTCGGTCAGAACCGTATATATCTTATCCTTGGTTACACCCTTGGAATTGAGTATGTTTGCGGCGGAAGTCCCTGAGGCCTGGGAAATGGCTATAAAAAGATGTTCGACTGACACGTACTCATCACGCAGTTGTTCCATCTCTTTAAATGCGCTTTCCAGAACAGCTCTTAAACTATTTGAAAAATATCTGTCCGCTACAGCCCCGGACTGTTGAGGAAAACGTTCTATCGCCTGGAGAGTCTCACTTCTTGTCCTCTCCAAATCCGCCCCCAGCTTTTTTACTATTTCAACGCAAATTCCTTCATCGTCCGAAAGCAGCGCCAACAGAAGGTGCTCGGTATCAACTTGGGGATTGCCCCTTTTAGAAGCCATATTTTGAGCGGTCTCCAGGGCTTCTTGGGACTTCAATGTAAATCTGTCCAAACGCATGGTTTTACCTCCACGATAATTTCTTTATGCAGGGTAATCCGCTTCTATGCTTGAGTTCATAGCGCAAATAAAATGATTTTTTGATCGGAACCTCATGCGGAAGGGGGTAAATTTTCTATAGCAAACTCATGAATGACAGTTAAGGCGCCTAGCCAAGTCTGTCAATTGACCCCGGGACTTATTTAACAGTTGTTGTTGACTTATATCGATGAGGTGGTTAGGATTTGCGCTATAGCCTTTGTAAAAACTGAAATGTGTTAAACTGGGACTTCTGGTTGAAGATTTTCTTCAACCCTGCGGAGAAAACAGGCGCCTTCCACCCAAATACAGAGACCGCAAACATCTCAAGAATCGTCGAATTGAGATAGTATGGGAAACTTACCAAAAGTTCTAGTAGCCGATGACGATGTTTCCGCTTTGGCTGAATTGTCCGAACTTCTCGAATTGAATGGAATAAGTGTTATATCAGTCAATTCAGGAGAGATGGCCTGGAAATTGTTTGGGACCGAGAAACCAAATTTGGTGATAACCGACATTCTTATGCCTGGCATCGATGGAATTACCCTTCTCAAGTTAATCAAAGAAGTTGACGACATCATTCCTGTAGTAATGATTACGGGTTTCGGGGAAATAGATACGGCGATTAGCGCTCTTCGACTGGGAGCTTTTGATTTTCTTCTCAAACCAATAAATGGTGAAATACTCATTTCGACCATCCAAAAGGGGTTAGAACACCATCGACTAAAAGTTCTGGAAAACGAATACACTCATCGGCTCGAATCGCAAGTGGAAATAAGAACCAGAGAACTGGCAAAGACGAATGAGTTTTTGAGAGGTATCCTGGAAAGTTCAAGAAGAGTTTCTATAATAGTTACCGACATAAAAAAAACTATTCTTTTTTGGAACTCTGGAGCGGAAAACATTTTTGGCTATAACCAAGAGGAAATGCTTGGCCAATCGGTTTCCAGACTTTATCCAGCCGACGTAGACCTCAACGAGGCTCGGAATATTTTACATGAGGCGTTAAAGAACGAATTTGGAGCTGCTCCAAAGGTTATCAAGCAGGTTTCCAAAGATCTACGGGAGATAGTTATTTCCCTTGCCATATCTCCGATGCTGGATCGAAAAGGGAAAATTACCGGCGTTGTTGGATTGGGTCAGGATATAACTGAACAATTCCGGCTTCATGAGGAATTACTGGAATCTTACACAAGGATAAGAAAGATCCAGGGCGCCTCTATTTTTGCCCTAGCGCAACTCGCTGAAGCTCGTGATGGCGAGACTGGAGCGCATCTCAAGAGAATCAGACAGTATTGCGAGGTTCTTTGTGGTTCGGTAAGAAAACGCCCAAGCTACTGCCACTTTATGACTTCGGAGTTCGTCGAGGACCTGGTTCAGTGTTCCGTATTGCATGACATTGGGAAAATAGTAATTCCTGATGAGATACTTTTTAAACGTGGGAAATATGCGACTGAAGAATATGACGTAATGCAGGAGCACGCGGTCCTGGGAGGTAAAGCATTGTCGGAAGCCGCTAAGGAAACTGGTGAATCGCAAAGTTACCTTTCTGTAGGCGCCGAAGTGGCATATTATCATCACGAGCGATGGGATGGAGCGGGCTATCCTTTTGGACTTTGTGGAGTTGAAATCCCGTTGTCAGCGCGGATCGTCTCCTTGTGTGACGTGTACGACGCGTTGAGATCCAAAAGACGATACAAGGAAAGTTTTTCACATGAACGCTCAATGAGCATTATAATTGAAGAACGGGCTAAACAGTTTGATCCGGAAATTGTTGACGCCTTTCTGGACTGTCAGGAAGGTTTTAGAAATGTTGTAGAAAGCTCTCAGGAACAACAATCAAAATAGATGCGGCTTTTTTTAAAACGCTTTAAGCCTACTGACCAACCCCGTTTTTCCCTTGTGTTACTCCTTTGCCCAACAATGCGCTTAACCCTTCACACAGAGTCACAAATCGTGTAAACTCAGACATCCTTTTTTGAGAGTGTTTCGGTATGAGCCAAAGTTGGGTACCTATTTCGACAATTATAAAGACTGCTCCAAAGTTACTGGAAGTCCCCAAATACGCGAAAAATGTCGCGATGATACAGGTGGACAAGTTCCTCAGAAATCTTTCGTATAAAACAGAAAATGGAGTCGCGGACCGAATTCGCCAATGTAGCATCAGGATTACGGATTATTGTAACCTGCGTTGTCATACATGTGGCCAATGGGGTGATAGAGGATTCCTACGTTCGTGCTCCCTCAAGGAACTGAAAGATCATGAGGTCACTCCTGACAGATACATCGAACTTTTAAGAGACCTCGAATCTCAAGGGCACACTCCTTCTGTTTATCTCTGGGGTGGAGAACCGATGCTTTACAAAGGCTCCGTAGAGATAATTGAAGAAGCCGCGAAGCTTGGCATGCCACCTAGTATCGCTACTAACGGGACGGGGCTTTATGAACATGCCGATCGTTTAGTCAGCGCCCCTATGTTTGTGGTTCAGATATCTGTGGACGGGCCTGATGAGGAAACTCATAATACGAGTCGACCTGGAGCCTCCCCGTCGGTGAACAATTTCAGGACTATTAACAAAGCAATAGACGCGCTAACTCAGTTGCGGAAAGAAAAGGGCCAGAGACTCCCACTTATCGCATCTCTTACCACAATCAACAATGTCAACTATAATAGGCTGGTCGACATATATGATGTTTTTAGAGATCGCGTCGATGTATGTGTATTTTACCTGGCCTGGTGGATCGATGAGGAAGGGGCCGAAAAACATACGAAAGATTTTGAAGAAAGATTCGGATTTCAACCTCAAAAACACTATGGATGGATTGGAAACTGGAGACCGCCGGACATCCAGGTTTTGTCAGAACAGCTAAGACGTTTAAAAGACCTGGCCAAGAAATTCTCAGGACCGGCAGTGATTGTGATGCCACCTTTGGATGAACCGGAGGACCTTGAAAAATACTACACTGACCACGATTGTCGTTTTGGTTTTGATAAGTGTGTTTCGATCTTCAGCGCGGTGGAAATAAATTCTAATGGTGACATGTCACCTTGCCGTGATTACCACGACTTCGTAGTTGGAAATGTCAAAGAACGTACGATAAGCGAACTTTGGAACTCTGAACGTTATAAACTGTTTCGAAAAAGTCTGTCCACAAAGGGTCTGATGCCCGTATGTTCAAGGTGTTGTGGGTTGATGGGCTATTGACACAATTAGGGCTTTCGTTATTAAAGTGGAGGTTCTTTCTACTGAATCTCAAAGAAATGTCTTCCAGACTTTTTCAAGAGTCCGTGTTTGTGAGGTTACGAGCATCAAGAGATTCAATTCTCTTTATAAGGAATTTCGTAGCAAGACCGTTTATGACACCTGTACCTATCGCGGCAAGAATCATTACCGGCATTAATAGTAAGATGCTTTGAGTCTTTACGAATATGGCGTAAGCAACCCAAAGTTGAACCATGTTATGAGTCACAGCCCCTAAGACGCTTATCCCTATTTCACTGAGTAGCCTGCCCGCCAACCAATATGCTCCACCCATTACAAAAATGGAACTCAGCCCACCGGCGATGGCAAGTAAAAAGCCTGGGGATCCGAATTGACCAGAGATAAGCGATCCTAGCAGGATTCTTCCCATTGTAAGTAGCGCCGCATCCTTAAAACCAAACATGTACAAAGTAGTTAAACCGATGATGTTAGCAAATCCAAAACGGAACCAGCCTACAGTAACGGGAATTAAAGACTCCAAAGAATGAATCGCTGTTGCGAGCGCCAACAGCACAGCCAATCTGGACAGTTTTCCAGTTTTGTCGATCATCTGCTGACGGCGTCCAAACCGCCGGAATCGTCTCCCCCAATTCGTACTATAATCCGGTTTGGCACACAAACCAATGCGCCCCCACCGGTCGTAACAGCGCCCATTCTAACACAATAATGATTTGGACATGGTGAACTGAGTATTCTGACCTTACCTGCCTCGATTTGGACCTCTGTCTTACCTAGCGGCCCATTGACGAGAACCAAACGGTCGTGGTTTAGTGAGTACCTACCAGCGAGTTTCCCATTTACGGTTATATATACGGTGTTCCCGCCAGCAACTAAACGGCCAGGTAGAAAAATGAAAAGACTTGCGGCGAAAAGGCACATGACAAAAATAACCAGAATATCGCCAGTCGTGAAATATCTAAACCAATAGCGCAAATTCAAAGTTTTTTAAGGATCCCTCTTAATTTTATCAAGTTACCCAATATTTCCACGATACGGCATCTAAAAGCAAGATCTAGGTTTTATTTCATATCGATCCCTGGAAAATGTTATTAACATTTATAAATATATTTAATAATAAGCTCCTGAAACTTAAACTATTACTTACTTTTTACTTGCATCACATTAAGCTTCAATATAAATATCTAAATAGATTACCGCGGCAATTTCGCGCTCAGGTGGCCCATCATGAAATGTCCAGTATGCGGCGAAATCGAGGATAAGGTCATAGATTCACGATTAGCCAAGGATAATACGGTCATACGTAGACGGCGACAGTGCCTGAATTGCTTTAAACGATTCACCACTTACGAGCGTATCGAAGAAGTGATCCCTTTTGTGATAAAAAAGGACGGCCGTAGGGAATCATTTGACAGACGCAAGATTGTCGAAGGAATGGTTAGGGCATGCGAAAAAAGGCCAATAAGCGTTGAGCAAATAGAGTCAGTAGTTGACAGCATCGAACAAGACCTTATGGAAAGGTCAGAAAAGGAAATACATGTCTCATACATTGGCGAAAAAGTTATGCAGGCTCTCAAAAAAATGGACGAGGTCGCATATGTCAGGTTCGCTTCTGTTTATAGATCATTCAGGGACATAGAAGAATTTGTCAATGAAATAAAGGAATTGTATGAACTCAAAGAATCATCCGAACAACAAACCAATCACGGACAACTAGATGACAACCGAATCCCCGGAGATATCCCAAGAAACGACTAGGTTTATGTCCCGAGCCATCCGGTTGGCCCGGCGGGGGTTGGGCCGAACTTCCCCGAATCCTATGGTTGGGGCCGTAGTAGTTAAGGCTGGAAAAATAGTTGGAGAAGGCTTCCATCGTGCTCCTGGAGAACCACATGCGGAAGTTGAGGCAATTCGGTCTGCCGGCGATGAAACTCAGGAGGCAGAACTATTCGTTACTCTCGAACCTTGTAACCATTACGGTAGGACGCCCCCTTGCACCCAGGCAATCATGGCGGCTGGGATTAAAAAGGTGTATTATGGAATTGACGATCCTAACCCTGCTGTAATTGGCGGTGGCGCGGGTTTTTTGCGCAAAGCCGGTATCGAAGTCGTAGGGCAGGTGCTCGAGAACAGGTGTAAATCCCTTAATGAGGTTTACTTGGCTAACGTGACTCTTAAACGACCGTATGTATACCTAAAATTGGCAATGAGTCTGGATGGAAGAATCGCCACGCGTACCGGCCACTCAAAGTGGATAACCTCTGAAGCATCGAGGCTGAAGGCGCATAGAATGAGAGACCGGGTATGCGCAATCATGGTCGGGATAGAAACAATAATTTCTGACAACCCTTTTCTCACTACTCGATTGAAAGGGCGGACCGGGCAAGATCCAATTCGAATAGTAGCAGATTCGAACTTGAGAACCCCTTTGGACGCCAATATTTTTAATCAGACTTCTCCTTCTGGGGTAATCATTGCAACAAGGCTCAACCCCCCTTCCAGACTGAAAGCAAGACTCGAGAAAAAAGGCGCAAAAATAGTCCAGACGTCCGGAGTAGAGAGAGTTGATCTTAATGACCTCCTTTCCACTCTTTTCAAGATGGGCATAACGTCGTTGTTGATAGAGGGTGGCGCAAGATTGGCGTGGGGCGCTTTGGAAGCAAGAATAGTTGACCGGTGTACATTTTTCTACGCGCCCATAATCATTGGTGGGAAATCCGCGCCAAGTGGAGTTTCCGGAATTGGAATTAAGAGGCTCGAAGAAGCCCCTCGTTTGGTGGAAATGCGATCTTCCAAAGCGGGACCCGATATTCTTGTGGAAGGACGAGTCGTTTATCCTGGGGAAGTGAATGATATTACAGATTAATCCAATTAATCCTCAGGCGAGACATATTTCCCGGGTGGTAGAAATCCTTCGCAATGACGGGGTGATCGTTTACCCCACCGATACCGTATACGGGCTGGGATGCGATATCGCCAGCAGAAAAGCCCTTGAAAGGGTGAGACGAATTAAAAAAGTCGACAACAAAAGGCATCTTTCCTTTGTTTTTGCCGACCTGAAAACAATTTCCCTTTATGCACAGGTAACAGATTACGATTACAAGCTATTAAGGCGTTATTTACCTGGGCCATATACGTTTATTTTGAAGGCTACGAGACTTGTTCCCAGAATTGTGCTCACAAGAAGACAGGAAGTCGGAATTCGAATCCCTGATAATAGGATTTGCCAGTCTTTATTAGCTGAACTCGGCAACCCCATTCTTAGTTCGTCAGTCAGACTTCCGGATGATCAACTTCTGGACGACCCGCGTGAGATAGATCGGATATACAAAGGTCAGGTAGATTTGGTCATCGATGGAGGGACCTTTTTACCGGAACCTTCGACAATAGTCAGTCTGTTTGATGATCAACCCGTAGTTTTGCGTGAGGGCAAAGGTGACGTTACCCCTTTTTATCAGGACTGATCAAATCGAACAGAATTTTGGCAGTGGTTTTTGCGCTTCCTGAATTCCTTTTCAATTCATCTCTGCCATGTTTGCCCAGTTCTTTTGAGAGATTCAAGTCGTTTAGCGCTCCGCAGATTAATCCATAAAGTTCTTTGATGTCCTGTACTTCGCTTGCAGCCCCTACTTTAATAAGAAGGTCTCTGGCGTCCCTGAAATCCTCCATTGACGGGCCGAAAAAAACTCTCTTCCCCCACGCTACTGGCTCCAGAATGTTTTGGCCTCCTTTTGGAACAAGCGACCCTCCAATAAAGACCACACTAGCTATTGAGTAAAATTTGAACAACTCGCCGGTAGTATCTAGGATAACGATATTTCTGAGGCCGCGTCGTTCACCAAGTTTTTGGCCGCTCCGGAGAAACGGCATACCGAGTTTTCTTTCTTTTATGGCTGCCAGTATCGACGGTACGGTTTCTACGTGCCGAGGCGCTATGATCAGTATAAGATTAGGAAAATCATTCAACAACTTCTGGAAGCATTCCAGGATCATTTCATGTTCACCAGGATGAGTGCTCCCAGCGAAAAAAACGCTGCTATCTTCATCCAAATCAAGCGTTGTTCTCGCTTCAATCAGGATATCATCCGAGACATTTCTTAGAGCAGCGTCAAACTTGGTATTACCAACAACTTTTACTCGTTCAATGGGCGCGCCCATTTTCAATATACGTTGTCTGTCAGCTTCCGATATCATCAGGAAAGAGTCAATTTTGTCCAGTAGGCTAGAAATAAATAAGCGGGCCCTCATGTAACGCGGAAACGAGCGATCCGAAATGCGGCCATTTGCAAGCGCTATCGACGCTCCGTGAGACTTCAGGCCATAGAGAAGGTTAGGCCAAAGTTCCGTCTCCATAAGAACAAAAAGGTCAGGTCTTATATGGTTTATTACGCGATTGACTGCTAGTGGGAAATCCATAGGCATATATATGAACGCGTCGATACAGTCCATCTCTGATGTGGCTTTGGACATGCCTGTCTCAGTGCCTGTGGAAGCAATAATTGTGAAATCCGAAGCCAACTTCCTGAATTCCCTTGCAACCGGCGCTAGGGCCACCGCTTCACCCACCGAAACAGCGTGAAACCAGACTATGGGTCTTTTAAGAGGTTGTTTAGGAAATGTTTCCGGTAGGAACCCCAGTTTTCCCCCAAATGAATGCCTGTACTTGCCGGTAAGAAGGATTTTTGGACCATAATACCCTACAACAACAGGCAAGCCTACCAAGTGTATTATTAAATTGTATAAGAAACGGACCATTAGAAAAGGTGTTTCAAGAAATTAACGGCAGGACTCTGTCTTCACAGAGAATGTCGGTTCTATCTGGAAATTTTTTTCTACGAGAAATGGATTTACCTCTATTTTTGAGATCTTCGCCAATGTCCGCCATCCACCGACAGGCGATACTACCTCGAATTTATGAGGCAACCAGCCATAATCGCCCTGATGGAATTCACCAAAATCTGCGGTAAGATCAATCTCTCCTCTTGGGTTTATTCTCACCAGACGCAGGAGATTCATGGTGCGACTATCCAGAGTGGCGCCCCATACCCTTCCCTCAAAGGTTATACGAACGACCAATTTTTCGGCGTCTCTCGAGAGGACCCGATCGAACCTGACGTCACGCCACTGAAGCAACACCATGGGAATCAAGCTCTCAATTTCAGCGACATCCGGAAACTTCCTGCCAAAACAAGCGCGGTCACCTTTGATTACTTTGCCTTCCTGGGGGACGTAGAGCTCGAAGGTCTTAGCCTTAATTACGAGTTCAAACAAAGTATTCCCACCTGCAGCCAGTCCTTGAAATCGGAAATCGTTCGGTCTGCGGTATAGCAGGAAACCCTTGACATCCTGTCGAGACTTGTCAACTTCATTCATGGTAGTCACATTCATGACCGCTTTGAAAGCGGAAAGGTTCTTACCGCGGCTGAACAGTAGATTGGGTATGTCTTCAGGCTTGGCTAATGGCTCAGCGCGAAGGTTGTCTGAAATGACTACGAATAACAGTAGCGTCAGTACAATCAGGAAAAGACCATAAGATTTTAAATTTTGATAATTCAGCTTGCGCATCCCGTAATGTTGGTGAATTGCCAACAGAGGAGACCTGACATCTTTGTTTATACTGTGACATCTAGGCAAATAATTTTAAGGCAATTTTACCTTCGTCTTCTCTTGTTTGCCATAGCCTTCCGTGGATAAACGATAATCCTTCTCATAGGACCTTCCCCGTAACTCTTGGTATAAACTTCCTTGTCTTCTGCGAGAATTAGGTGAATGATCCTTCTTTCGCTAGCCGGCATCGGGTTAAAAGCGACCGGTTTGAGAGACCGTCTGGCCTTGAGACTCATTTTTACAGCCATGTCACGAAGATTTTCGTGTTTACGCCTGCGATAATCCTCAGTGTCTACTACAATTTCGATTTTGTCCTCAAGGGACACTTCCCTGTTAAGAGCTTTGTTGATTATAAATTGCAAAGCGTCAAGGGTTTGTCCACGTTTACCGATAAGTAGCCCGCTCTTGTCCCCAATTATGTCGAGAACTATCGAGTCGTTCGACACCGAGGCCTCAACCGAAGCCTCGACAGGAATACGTGTGATTATACCTTGCAGGATGGCTTTAGCCTCATCGGCTATCTTTAATTTTTCAGGATCAACTTCTTCACAACCTCTACTCCCCTGGGATTCTATCGGGGGAATTTCTCTATCAGGCTCCGTGACGCTTTGAATTTCTGCAATCGAACTTTCTGAAGGCGTTGGAGCCGATTCGACAGGTTGTGGCGTTTCTATTTCAAGAACCTCTTTGATGACATTACGTTTGCGAACGCGCACTTTGGCATTCCTGTGACCAACCAATCCGAGAAATCCACGCGCGCTTTCCTCAATAACATCGACTTCCAGGAGAGCTTCATCAACGTTCAGTTCCTGGCAGGCTTTCGCAATTGCATCCTTAACAGTCTTCCCAGTAAATTCCACATAACTCATATTTTTTCCTACCTCAGCGGGTCAGCCTATTCGTAATTAATTGTTGGCCAATGGATAACATGTTGCTAACTAACCAGTACAGGACCAATCCCGAGGGAAAACTCAAGAACATATAAGTAAACACTACAGGCATCAGTAGCATCATCTTCTTTTGCGTCGGATCTCCGGCGGATGGAGTCATCCACTGTTGTAATACCATTGTTCCACCCATCAGGATCGGGGTAACATAATAAGGATCTGGAGCCGAGAGATCTCGAATACAAAAGTAAATGGAGGGCAGACACAGAAATGGAGCGTGCCGAAGTTCAATAGCATAGGAGAGAGCCTGATACAGAGCAATGAATACCGGAATCTGCAGAAACATCGGCCAGCAGCTACCCAACGGATTGACCTTGTTATCCCTGAATAGCTCCATAGTGGCCTTGTTTAAGGCAGTTTTATCGTCTTTGTATTTCTCCTTTAGTTTTGCAATTTGGGGCTGCAGGTCCTGCATTCTCTTCATTGACTTCATGCTCTTATGAGTCAATGGGATAAAAAGAATCTTTATTAACAGTGTAAGTATTATAATATCAATACCATAGTTACCGGTCCCCGGAACTTTTACCCCAAATACCGTGAACCCCGAATAGGAAAATCGGAGGAATTTCATCAGATAGGTGGACATATAGTTGAGGGCTTGATAGTTGCTGTAAACTAGAGCGCGGTTTAAGTCTCCTCCAGCAGCCTGAAGATCGTTGGCCTCTTTCGGCCCTAGATACAATCCAATCTTAGTTTCAGCGGATTTGCCTCCGGCGGGAACTTCTAATGACCCATATCTGACAAGAATTTCCGCTATATCATCTTTGGTAGGTTTTAGAAGGGTCACCTTGCCAGCCGGCTTATCAGAAAAAACCAGGGCCTTGAAAAAATAAACATCACCTAACCCAGCCCAGGCGACCTGTCCAGAAAGTTCCTCGTCCCCTTTTATACTCTTGAAGTCATAATCCTTGAGGGACCCATCCAAAAGAATAAGTACACTGTCCCAACTGAACCGTTGATGAGGATCTTGGGTGAAAAATTTTCTCAGTGGAAATGTGACTAGATAGTCACGCGCCTTACCTGTGGTATTTTCGAAACCATATGTCAAATCAATCGAATACGTGTCTGCATGGAATGTAAATTTCTTGTAAACTACAAGCCCACTTTCCGAAACGCTCTTGAAGACCAGCGTCCGGCTGTCACCAGTTTTATCAACTCGAATCTCCGAGTCATTGGGATCGAATGAGTATGCAAGATTGGAGTCGGAGAAAACCTCATCAGATCGTGTCAGCCTGATCGAAGGTCCGGAAGTGTCTGGGCCTTCGGGTGGGAAAAGATTGACCAGATCAGGACTTCCGATATGCGTAGTGTATCGTTTGAGATTGAAAGAGACTATCTTTCCTCCGAAGTTGCTTAAAATCGCACGGTAATTCGGGGTATCTACAGTTATCCTTGATTCTTTAACTGTGGCATTCGCAGACTTATATTTGCCTGGCTCGGACGGAGTCTTAATAGACGCAACCTCCGATTCACGAACCGCAGATTCGCTAATAGACTTTGTACCATCAACGGCACGCTTTTCGCCTGATTTGGATTTCTTCGGGATTTCGGTTTTTGATGGAGCATTGACGTGAGTAGGTGGTGAAAAGGAATGGAAAAAATACTGAAAACCTACGATTATCAACACAGACAAGATGATGGATAGTATTAAATTTCGATCCATTATTGGATTTCCCGCCTTAGTATTGGAAAAACAAAACTTTTTAACCCGGATATCTTTAAAGAATAATCAGGGTACGGGATCAAAGCCCGAAGGCCCTAAAGGTCGGCACCTGATCAAACGACGTAAAACAAGGTACGACCCTTTGAACGCGCCATGTCGTTTCATAGCCTCTATAGCATATTCAGAACAAGAAGGCACAAACCGGCACGAAGATGGAAATAATGGGGAGAGAAAGATCTGATATGATCTTATTAGTGCAATCAAAATCCGGCTCACTATTAAAACCCTTGCCCAAAGGCACGATCGAACTCTTCGAATATTTCGCGGGTTCCCAGTCTGGACGAACCTTGGGCCGCTATTATAACGACGTCGACACCGGAAGGCAGTTTTTGCCTGTTATGTCTGAAGTATTCTCTCAGTCTTCTCTTTACCCAGTTTCGAGCGCAAGAGTTTCCCACCTTCTTGCTTACTGAAATTCCAAGTCGTCTTAAACCAACGCTATTAACGCGCCACCGAAAAATAAAATGAGGCGATCTGAATTGACGCCCCTCTGCCATAATTTGTCGGTATTCTGCAGATCGGCGAATTCGGTCCGATTTGGTGAGCTTCAAGTCACCGGAACTACACTGCAAGCCTTTTTCGTCCCTTGGCCCTTCTTCTTTTGAGAACAAGGCGTCCATTCTTTGTGCTCATTCGAACCCGAAATCCGTGAGTTCTTTTTCTAGAGAGATTGCTCGGCTGAAATGTCCTTTTCACTGGTCAGTCACCAACTTTCAAACTTTTTTCTAAAAGAGTAATTCAATCAGATGTGAAAGACTAAGTCAAGATCCTTTTATTTTATAAAACGAGCCATGACTTTGCCATAGAGCAAAAGAGAAATTTCTCACCGCCACGAAGAATCACTGTAAAAATATTTCCCATAATTTATGTCCACCCAAAACTCCAGCGTGCGTTAAAGCATATTTTTAGGACTACATTAATCCAAACAAATCAAAGTGTTGCAACTGGCCAA
Organism: Deltaproteobacteria bacterium; assembly: GCA_023474025.1. Lineage (GTDB taxonomy): Bacteria > Desulfobacterota > Desulfomonilia > Desulfomonilales > Desulfomonilaceae > CAJBEZ01. The sequence continues at coordinate 1,297 of JAMCYH010000161.1, read as the reverse complement.
AAAAAAAGCCCTGGGATGGGGCTTCAATAGGTATGGTTTTGTTTCTTCTTTGTGTAGTTCGTGATGCAATCATTATACCATAAGAAACGAACCACCCCTACGCACAAAAACCATATACAATAAATTCTATTAAATTAGCTAATTAATAATTTAATCTAAATTAAATTGTTGCATTTAGTCTTTTCTGGTGATAATTCCAGAATATAATTCACAAAGGGGTGTCAATCGTGGCCATCCAAGTCATCTTTTCCATTATACAAATCGTCGCTATGGTTTCCTTTTTAATTGTATGGCGCATGTGGATCAGGAAAAAACTCGCTTCCTCTTTTCTTATTGAAGACGAAGATAGACTGCTCTTTCCATTCCGCTATCTCTCGTGGGTCCTCGGAGGCGTAGTCCTTATTACAGCCCTAGCTCAGGTCCATTTCTTGTGGGTTTCAGCAAAACAAAGTAAAGAAAACTCGAAGATTCAGGCCCTCTATGCAAAAGTCGAAGACCAGAATCATAATCTGGATGAAATGAAACGAATTATTGAGAAAATGGGCCGCGACGTGGAACTCAATTTTAAGGCGCTAAAAGTTTTTGGCAAAGATCAGTTGAATCAGATGAGAAACAATAAACTCACAAATGATTTACGACTTCGTCAAAACGAATCAGCGCAAAAGGATATTTCTGCAGCAAAATCCAGCACACTCAGATCAGCTTCACTCCAAAACCCGTTCGGCCAGGAGGCCAAAGCCTCCTCTTCGTCATCAGTTGCAGACTCCGCTAAAAGCGCGGATCACGCGACTGCGGAAACCGCCTCAATGCGCCTGACTCGTAGAGGTAAAGCCACAGCTGACAATCTACGAGTCCGGAAGCAACCCAGCGAGGAATCTCAAATAGTGGACCGGTTGATGGCTGGTCAAACAATAAAGATCACAGAAAAGAAAGTGTCGGGAGACAAAATCTGGTTTAGAGTGATTACTCCTTCCGGTAAGGCTGGGTGGGTCGATTATAGTTACATTAGACTCGACGGAGCGGCTTAATTTTCAGATCTCCTTTTAAATAGCGCCAGTCGCTGTCAGTTAGTTTTTGCAGTAGAGCCTATAAACGAAAAATCGGCTACCACACTGAACAGTTTGGAAATTTTGTTAAGGAGAGCCAGTCTGTTAGCCCTGACCTCAGGCTCTTCCGCCATTACGAGAACTGAATCAAAAAACAAGTCGATCGGTTCTTTCAGTTCAGTCATAGTTTCCAATGCGTTTGAATAATCCCCCACCTTGCTGAAGCCTGAACATATTCAGTCACCGCACTC
>JAMCYH010000040.1 GCA_023474025.1 Deltaproteobacteria bacterium | reverse complement strand
ATCTGGCGGTTGCCCTGGAAGGAGAACTGGCTGGCACTCGAGTGGCGTTTGAGGCCGGTTGGATCCCTGCGTCAAGTCAAGTAGGCCAGACTGGAATAACGGTTCGACCTGAACTTTATATTGCGTGCGGGGTATCAGGCGCTATTCAGCATCGCGCTGGAATGTCGGATTCAAGGTTCGTTGCGGCTATAAATAAAGATCCCTATGCGCCAATATTCAAGGTAGCTGATTGGGGAATTGTTGGAGACTTGTTTGATGTAGTCCCTGAATTAACCAGGCAGCTTCGAACAGCCTGCGAAGTCATGTGTGATTAACCATTAATAGCTACCCTGCGTGGAAGGGTCTTTGCAATGATTAGATCAAATCCCGAAGAGCTTGTTAGAAAGAATATCGCAAGATTTGTTGATAAGGAAATCATTCCTGTTGCTCAAGAACTGGATAACAAAGGTGAATTCCCTCGGGAAATCTTTGAAAAATTAGCGAGAATGGGAATTTTCGGAATTCGTTATCCTCGCCATAAGGGTGGAGCAGGCGGCAATACTACCTTGTTTTGCATAATCTGCGAAGAAATCAGTCGTGGTTTGTTGAGTGTAGCCTCAATCACCGCCATGCAATGTTTAATGGGCACCAATTTTCTTTTCCATAGTGGGACCCCAGAGATGCTTGATCAATATTTCTTACCCGCTATGCGGGGCGAAAAAATTGGCTGTTTCTGCATGACGGAACCTGACGCAGGGTCAGATTTGGGGGCTATTACAACAAGAGCGACGGAAGTCGATGATGGCTATCTGATTAATGGCATGAAGACATGGGTTACCGACGGGCCTGAAGCGAGTTTTTATACGGTTATGTGCCAGACTGATCCGACCAAAAGGCTGCGAGGGATAGGTTATTTTTTTGTTCCTCGCCATTTCTCTGGTGTTTCTGTCAGTTCGCCGTTTAAGTGTTTGGGGACACGCACGACACCAATATGTGAAGTAGCCTTCAAAGATGTTTTAATCCCCAGGGAATACCGTTTGACCCCGGAAGGTCAAGGTCTGAATTCGTTTCTTAAAATCATAGCTGAAATTCGAACGATGACCGCTGCGTTGGCAATTGGATTGCAAAGAGCGGCGATGGCTGATTCCATAAAATACGCCAATGAACGAGTAGCTTCAGGTAAACCTATAGCCAAATTCCAGCTTATCCAGGCCAAAATCGCGAACATGGTCACTAACCTTGAGGCCTCCAGATTAATGACATACAGAGCAGCCGCTATGATTGACGCAGGCCAGGATGCCCTGAAAGAATCCACTATGGCCAAATATTTTGCCACGGAGGCGGCCTGTAGCGCCACCGATGAATGCACGCGTATTTTTGCCGGCTATGGGTATTCAATGGAATACACCGCCCAACGTTATTTCCGTGATTCCCGGTTCCTGCTCAACGGCGGGGGAACCCATGAAGTGTTGCAGGGTAATATCGCGCGTTGGGTTGGCCTTTAAATCTAAAAGAGACACTGGATTTTTAAAGTTCAATTAAATTTCAGAATTGATAGTACCGATTGAAGGTATCGAAAAATGTTTAATAAGAGTGACCGGTTAGCAAATGCTTTAGAGCCTTTGGAGGAAAGGAAATCCGCGGGCCAGATCATTTTTGAGCGTTTGTGGCTCCTTATCACGTGTGGTGACATACCCAATGGGAGTCGAATAGTTGAAAATGAAATAGCGGTGAGAATGGGTGTCAGTCGTACACCAGTGCGTGAAGCCATTCACAAGCTCGAACGGGAAGGACTGGTACTTAAAAGGGTTCACGGTGGTTATAGCGTTACAGGATTAGTTAGAGAAGATATTCAGGAATCTTTTGAGATCAGATCGGTCCTCGAAGGATATGCGGCCAGGCTGGCTACTATCGAGCACACAGCAAATGATCTGAAGCCTATCTCAGATAAAATTTACGAATTCGAAACGTGCCTTCAAGAGGATGATCTGGAATCTTTACCCAGAATCAACACTGAATTGCACGATATGCTTTATTCATTGAGTGGCAATCGCCGGCTCATCAAAATCATCAACGATTTCAAAAATCAATTTCTTAGATTCCGCAAGATAATTCTCAAGGATAGGGCTTTGGCACGGATTAGCCAACAAGATCACCATGAAATGTTGGCCATGATGCGGGAAAGGCGAGTCGAGGATGTCGAAAGGCTCGTGAGGGAACACATTCTTAGGGGGATGGCGGCTGTCCTTGATCAATACGACAGGCAAAAAGTTGATCCATTGACCTGAATTGCGGTGAATGGAAGGGAAATTATTATGAAAGATAAAAAGAGAATACGTATCCTCATAGCAAAACCAGGTTTGGACGGACACGACCGCGGGGCTAAAGTCGTTTCTTTAGCTTTGCGAGACGCTGGAATGGAAGTTTTATATTCGGGGCTTCATCAGAGTGTTGATCAGATAATTGCCGTCGCAATTCAGGAAGCGGTAGATGTAATTGGTTTAAGCATCATGACTGGGGCGCATCTGCCAATTTGCGCCAGGCTGATGAAAGAGTTGCAGGAGAAGAATTTGACCGACATCTTTGTCGTTGTTGGAGGAGTAATCCCCAAAAACGATATTCCCAAATTGGAGCAAATGGGTGTAAAGGGCATTTTCCCCGGCGGTACTCGATTCGAAATCATAATTGATACTATTCGGGCGTTGTTCTAAGGGAGGACTCTATGGGTGTTGCAAGATATATAAAAAATAAAGCGGATGCCATTGAAAAGGTTATCTACCAGTCGGGAATCGAAGTTAAGCCGTCTTTTGCAATTC
>JAMCYH010000117.1 GCA_023474025.1 Deltaproteobacteria bacterium | reverse complement strand
GAACAGGCAATGGTGAGGGTAGATATGTCAGAATACATGGAGCGACATTCAGTAGCAAGGCTAATCGGGGCTCCGCCAGGTTATGTTGGATACGACGAAGGTGGGTATTTAACCGAGGCAATTCGGCGACGACCTTATTCAGTAGTGCTTTTTGACGAAATTGAAAAGGCGCATCCGGAAGTTTTCAACGCGATGCTTCAAATTCTCGATGATGGTAGACTTACAGATGGAAAAGGCCGAACGGTGGATTTCAAGAACTCCATCATTATCATGACATCCAATATTGGTTCTACCGAGATTAAAGATTTTTCAGCAAAAGATGAAGACGCGATGAAGGCCCGAGTGATGGAAGCGCTTCGTTTCCATTTTAGGCCTGAGTTCCTGAACCGTCTTGATGACATCATAATTTTCCATGCTCTGAGCAAAGAGGATATCAAAAAAATAGTGGATATCCAGATTGCTCGCCTGAACAAACGATTGGCAGATAACAAACTGTCTCTGAAACTCAGTCCGGAGGCTCGCGATTTATTGGCTGAGGAAGGATTTGATCCGGCATACGGAGCCAGGCCCTTGAAACGATCGATCCAACGTCTTATTGAAAATCCTTTGGCGTCTGAAATACTGGGAGGACATTTCAATCAGGATGATACTATAGGAATCGTTCTGGAAGGCGCTCACTTCAAGTTTGAGAAGCTGGATTAAATTGTGGTTTGCCGATCTTCAGAGGACTGAACCATGTGACTTTGTAAAACACAGGCGGATATTGCATGAGGGAGGGACCTTCATGCCTTTGCCTTCTGACGGTTGCATATACAATCTCAGGCAATGGCAGCCGGTTTCCATAATTTATGTGATGTTGACGAATAAACAGCGCTTGTTTATATTGGATCCAAATTCAACGAGATAGATGCTTAGCCGGTCTGTATTCATTTCGACTTGTTAGTAGAGGTAAGCCGGCCAAGCGCTGTTGCCTTCATGAATGGAGTCGGGGATGCCAAAAGCTTCAGACATAATGACCAGAGATGTAGTTACGGTAACAATTGAGACCTCAATTAGGGAATTAGCCCAAAAACTTCTACAAAGAAGTATTAATGGCGTGCCCGTGATAGATGAAGAGAAAAGGGTGATAGGAGTCGTATGTGAGTCGGACCTTGTTGAGTTCAACAAGCCATTACATATACCTACTGTATTCGTAATTCTTGATTCTATAATTCCGATGGAGAATCCTTGGCGTTTGCACAAGGATCTCAAGAGGATAGCCGCCACGAAGGTTGGTGACATTTACTCCCATCCTGCAACCACGGTGGACCCGGAAACCGATGTCTCCGAAATTGCGCGAATAATGTCAGAACACAAATATTACACTATTCCTGTAGTTGATAACGAATTGCTTGTGGGCGTCATAGGAAAAGTTGACATTGTGAAATCCTTGATTTAGAGCGCCCAAGTTGAATAGAGAAAGACTAATTCAAATTCTGGAGCAGGTTAGGCGGGGTGAGCTATCTGTTTCGCAAGCTGGGTTGCTGTTTCAAAAAATTGAAACAGAGGACCTCGGCTTCGCCAGGATAGATCACCAACGGTCTCTGCGTCTAGGTTTCCCTGAGGTAATTTACGGAGAAGGGAAGACATCTGAACAAATTCTGGAAATTTTTCAGAGGCTTTCCACACGCCACGACGTAGTATTGGTGACAAGGGTTGATTCCTCCAAAGCCGAATATGTGATGGCTCGCTCTGGTACCTGCATAGATTACAATCCATTGGCAAGAACTATTCTGTACCATTCCACGGAAATTCCTGATTGTGGGCGCGGCCCAGTTCTTGTTATAGCCGCTGGGACGTCCGATCTGCCTGTAGCTGAAGAGGCCAAGGTTACAGCCATGGCCCTCGGAAACACTGTAAAGACCTTATATGATGTCGGGATAGCCGGGATTCACCGAGTGTTGGCGCATATAGACCTTATAAGGTCATCGTCTGTGATAATAGTTGCTGCCGGTATGGAAGGCGCCCTGCCAAGCGTGATAGGGGGGCTTGTTGACAGGCCGGTGATAGCGGTCCCAACTTCAGTGGGCTATGGGGCTTCTTTCGGAGGTATAGCCGCCTTGCTGGGCATGCTCAATTCTTGCGCCCCCGGGGTTGTTGTTGTTAACATCGACAATGGATTTGGAGCTGCCTATGCTGCGAGTGTCATAAACAGAAAGAAGGGATTTCCTTCCGATTCTATTATTACGGAACAGTAGTTTTGTGTCTCATTTCAAATAAATTTTTAAATCAGAGGCCTTTCTACGGCCAATCCCTCTAATTTTAGCGAGATCATCCAGACCTTCGAAAGGCCCGAAATCACGTTTTCGCTCCTGTATTCTTTTCGCAAGTTCTGGCCCGATACCTGGTACGCTTTGAATATCGATTTCAGAAGCTGAATTCAAATCTATCCTTTTCCCACAGGATACAATTTGGGCTCCGGGAAGTGTCTGTACATCCACCAAACGGCCGTCCCCACCGAAAATCAATACACTATTGCAGGGGAATATTTCTCCCTTGCAATAATCCGAAAGATTCCTTGCATCCAATTCATTTAATATCTCATTGGACTCGGCGCTTTTTTTGAAAAAGACCGTACCCAACACCTTGCCATCTTGGACGATTTGATAGCCGCAATCATCGGCTTCAGTCTTGAGGAAGGAATCTACTGCAATGTTTTCTTTTGGGAGGCTCGACCAGATCAGACTTGTGAGCGAAAAAAGAGCGGCAATGACTGCAAGACCCCGGGCTGCTTTGTGTGCGGAAGATACACGCAAAAAA
>JAMCYH010000111.1 GCA_023474025.1 Deltaproteobacteria bacterium | reverse complement strand
TCTTCTTGCCGCCTTGATCTCAATCCTGCTCACCGTAGCGTTGGGTCTGGTTTGCTATCAGTTGTTTATCAAACCTGTTCGCGAGCATGAATCAGCGGTTCTAATCGCCACTATAGCCCTGGCAATGGTCATACAGGAGATCTTCCTGCTCACCTTTGGGGGCAACTATCTGGGAGTACCGCCGTTGGCTACCGGATATTTCATGCTAGCGGGGGTCAAAATAGCGAACCAACATCTGCTGGTTCTTGGAGCCGCTTTTCTAGCGTTGATCGGTACATGGTTTCTCTTGATGAAGACCAGAATAGGCCTCGGTATCAGGTGCACTGCCCAGGACAGGGAAGTTGCCAACCTGATGGGTATAAACGTAAACAGAGAGATCATGACGGCCCTCGGCATTTCAGTGGGGATGGCTGCCGTGGCTGGAGCCATCGTAGCTCCACTTTCGGTGATCGATCCTCACATGTGGTTGCACCCTCTTACCATGATGTTGGCCATCGTGGTCCTTGGCTGAGATCGGAAGAGCGTCGGGTTGGGCAGTATTAAAGGAAGCTTTATCTCAAGCTACATCCTCGGATTTACCGAGGCTGTAGTGGTCTTCGCCCTTCCTATGGGAGCGTTTCTCAAAGGCCCTATAGCGCTCTCCATTATGATTCTAGTCCTGTTAATCCGACCGGAGGGCTTGTTCGGCGTGTCCTTTGAGGAAGAGAGATAGAATGGGATTCATCTGGTTTTACATCAGAAAAATGTTCACATTGTTCAAGTGTGAAGTACTGGTCCTTCCCAGTCGAGTGGCCCTACTGGTATTTGTGGTGGCGCTCTTGCTCGTGCCGGTTTTCACCCAGGATCCGTATTTGCTTTGGGTCCTTATCCTGACCGCGATTTTCTCGATTTTTGCCGCAAGTTGGGACCTGCTTTCCGGTTTCACAGGCCAAGTCAATTTCGGACATGCTCTTTTTTTTGGGGTTGCCGCATATACAAGCGGCCTCATAAACGTGTACGCCAAGGTACCTAACTTCCTGAGTATTCCGTTGGCGGCTATTGCAGGTGTCCTGACGGGCCTGATTGTGGGCATCCCCTGTCTCAGATTGAGGGGTACGTACCTCGCTCTCACCACTCTGGCCTTTCCCATCATCCTTACGGGGTTGATTTTTGCTCTGCCCGAGATTACTGGTGGCGAACTGGGAATCTCGGGCTTGGACCGTCTATCTTCATCAAGAGTTTATGATTACTATATCACGATCGTCTTGATGCTCGTCCTGACTACCGTCATGTGGAAGATTACCGATTCCAATACTGGGATCCTGCTTCATGCTATCCGTGAAGACGAACTCGCTGTGAGGGCTGGAGGCATCAACACGACCCGCTACAAACTCCTGGCGTTCTGTTTGAGTGGCTTTTTCGCAGGAATCGCCGGTGGGTTATATGCGCACATCATGAGGACTGTTGGACCCTCTACACTGGAAGTCGCCCTGTCCTTTCAGGTGATCATTTGGTCGGTCTTCGGCGGCATTGTCTCCATATATGGGCCAGTCGCGGGAGTGTTCATACTGTTTCCGTTGGCGGAATTCCTCAGAATACTTCCCAGGGCTCGCATGTTGGTCTTCGCTGTCCTGGTTTTGTTGACACTTATTTATATGCCGGAAGGCCTTATCCCCTGGATTCGTAACAAAATCGAAAAGGAATGCCCAAGGTGCAAGGTGAGAAGCATCGCCACTCGTAAAAATTGTAGAATTTGCGCAGCTTCTCTCGATTAACGGACCTTTGTCCATATCAAGTCAATTTTTGTGGGGCAAAATCAATGGATCCCAAAGAAACGTACTTGTCCAGGCCATGGTTGAGTCATTACCCAAAAGGAGTGCCGGCCGATGTCGACGTCCCGAAGAAATCCATTCCACAGTTGTTTGACGCTGCAACAGAAACATACTCTAAAAAGGAAGCTCTTGTTTTTTATGGCAAAAAGATCACCTACGGGGAATTGAGACAACTCGTGGACCGGTTTGCTACCGCTCTGGCGGACTTAGGTGTCGCAAAAGGGGACACTGTGGCGCTCCATCTGCTGAACTGCCCCCAGTACGTGATCGCATACGTCGCGACCCTCAAACTCGGGGCTGTCGTGACGCCGATAAGCCCCGTGTATACAAGCCAAGAAGTCAAGCATCAACTTATGGACAGTGGCGCAAAGACAGTGGTCTGTCAGGACATTTTGTACAATAATGTCGAAAGAAGCGGTGTTAAAATCAGCAACGTCATTTTGACCAATATCAGTGAATATTTGCCCTGGTTCAAGAAACTTGTCGGGAAAGGCGCTCTTGGAAAAGTCTATCAGGAAATGCAGGGGCCAAGTTCCAGGATAATGAAAATGGAGGGGGTCCACCAATTCCAGGAACTTATCAAGAAATACCCTCCTGAGCCGCCCCAAACCAACATTACACCTGATGAAGATGTCGCTGTGCTTCCATACACGGGCGGGACTACGGGACTTCCGAAGGCGGCCATCTTGACACATAGGAACCTGGTCGCCTGTCAGGCTCAGGCTCTCGCGTTCTGGCAAGGTATCATGACCCCCGGTGGAGACGTTATCATCGCTTTTCTGCCTTTTTTTCACATATACGGGCAGGTGATCATTATGTTATGCTCGTTGCTCCAAGGGGGGACGGTCGTGTTACTGACTACCCCTGACATAGACGATATTCTTTCTGCAACCGAGCTATACAAGGCGTCAGTTTTTTATGGTGTGCCTACCATATTCGAGTACCTTAAGGAATACGAAAAAACCGATCGTGTGAATTGGAAACGGCTTAAAATGATCGCTTGCGGGGCGGACACCCTCCATGAATCAACGGTGAAAGGCTGGCAGCGCAGGACTGAAACCAAAATTATGGAAGGGTACGGCATGACCGAGACCACATCACTCAGCCACGCGAATCCTGTTCATAGACCCAAGGCGGGTTCTTTTGGCCTGCCTATTCCCAATATAAACGCGGCGATAATCGATCATGAAGGGCTTGACTTCGTCCCTGTTGGTGAGGTCGGCGAACTCATTGTGAGTGGACCCAACGTAATGCAAGGGTACTGGAATCGGCCCGAAGAAACCGCAAGTTCACTAATTGAAATCAACGGGCGCCAATGGTTGAGAACCGGCGATTTGGCCAGCATGGATGACGAAGGGTATTTTCATTTCTTCGATAGAAAACGGGACTTGATTAAATACAAGGGTTATGCGGTGTTTGCCCGACATGTTGAGGAAGTATTGTACAATCATCCGCAAATTAAGGCTGCAGGGGTCGTAGGAGTGCCCGATCCGAAAGTAGGGGCATTGATAAAGGCCTATGTAGTTCTGCAAACCGAAGCCAGAGGGAAAATTTCCGAGGACGACATCATCTCCTATTGCCGAGAAAACCTGGCTCATTATAAGGTTCCCAAAATTGTCGAAATCAGGGGAGAGCTGCCCAAGACAGATGTAGGGAAAGTGTCTCGCCGAGAATTGCGGGAAGAGGCCGAGGAGAGCTGACATGGCCGAATCTTTGCTCGAAATTGTGGGTCTGGGAAAGAGCTTCGGCGGGCTACACGTAACCAACAATGTTAGTTTTCAGTTGAACCAACACGAAATAGTCGGCCTCATCGGGCCCAATGGAGCGGGGAAAACAACCCTACTTCGGTTGATCATGGGGATTCTTAAACCCAGTTTCGGGAGTATCCGTTTCAAAGGCAAAAACATCAGTGGTCTCAAGACTTGGGATATTGTGAACTTGGGAATCGCCTGCACGTTCCAGAACATGCGACCTTTTCGCCGGTTGCCGATCATTGCCAATGTTATGGTTTCCTGCATGTGCCCACGAGCCATGAAGAGAGGAGAATGGGTGAAACGCATTGAAGCAAAGGCAATGGATGCTTTGGAATTTGCCGGCATTTCTGATATGGCGCTAGAGAAGGCTTCCACATTGTCTCAGGGAGACCTGAAACGCCTTGAAATCGCACGTGCCATAGGGACCGAACCTGAATTGCTCCTCCTGGATGAGCCGTTTGGCGGTCTCAGTCCGCTTGAAACAGACCTAATGGCGAAGTCCATCAAGAGATTGCACAAAGGAGGGCGATTTGGCCGGCTGCATAGTGAGGGCCCGTCGATGATCATTGTGGAGCACAAGTTGCAGCAACTGATGAAGATTGCAGACCGCATCTTGGCGCTTAGTTTCGGTACCCTTATTGCCGATGGCAAGCCGGACGAGGTTGTGCAGAACCCTCATGTGATCGAGGCTTATTTTGGGGAAGGAGGCATTTAGGTTGCTCCTGACAGTATCCAATTTGACCGTCATTTACGACAGGGCATTGATTATCAACGATCTCTCCATGGAAGTGGGGATGGGAGAACTGGTCGGCCTAGTGGGTCCCAACGGCGCAGGTAAATCCACCGCGCTCAGGGCCATTACCGGATTGGTGGGATGGGAAAAGGAAGCCCTTAGAGGGACTGTAGGGGGAGACATCAGCCTGAAAGGCACGGTAATCTTCGATGGCGAGCGGATTGATGACAAGCCAGCCCACGAGATTGTGAAGAAAGGTTTGATTCACTGTCCAGAACGGAGAAGACCTTTCAAGGAAATGACCGTGTTGGAGAACCTCCGCGCCGGCGCCTATCTTGTAAAAGATAAAGCTGAGATTCAGAATAATTTGGAGAATGTTTACAAACTGTTTCCTATTCTTCACAGCCGCTCCGGTCAAGTGTCCGGAGCCTTGTCCGGCGGAGAGCAGCAGATGCTTGCCATAGGGCGATCTTTGATGTTTCGTCCCAGGCTTCTTTGCATTGACGAACCTTCTACCGGATTGGCGCCTATAATGCGATCGGAGGTCTTCAAGAAAATCGAGGAGATTAGCGAGTCGGGAATAAGCGTCCTATTGGTGGAACAAGACGTGAGTACCGTTTTCAAGATGACTTGCCGTAACTATGTGTTGTCATCAGGAAAGATCATAGCCCAAGGATCGGGAACCGACTTGCTGCAAGATGAAATTATAAGAAAAACATATCTGGGCCTTTAGATTCAACGGCTGTGACCAACAAGAAAATAATGCGTCCGCAGATCCAGATTCAACGATTGGAAAGAAGCTCGTTAAAAAGCCGCGAAAAGTCGGCGCTCTACCTTGCCTCAAATAAATCAATTTTTGAGAATCGGTCGTGTCAACATATGTGATGCAATTGATTCTTCTTTAGATACGTCGAGTTTACTCTTTCTAGTAACAAAGGAGTTGCGCTATGGAGAAAATCTGGTTGAAATCTTACAGGAAAGATGTTCCCGCCGAAATTAGGCTTGAGGAAATTACGCTTTCTGAAGCTCTTGCAAGAAGCGCCTCGCAATTTCCTAACAATCCTGCGTTGTTATTTCAGGGAACCACGGTGACTTTTAAACAACTAGACGAAATGGTATCCAGATTCGCAAATTCTCTTATCTCGCTCGGGCTTCAGTCAGGTGATCGTGTTGCCACATTGCTGCCCAATCTCGTGCAGATGGTAGTAGCAATTTATGGAACGGTGAGGGCCGGGGGTATCGTAGTCACAAATAATCCATTGTACACGGACAGGGAACTCGAACACCAGTTCAACGATTCAGGATCAAAGTTCCTGGTATCGCTGGATTTGTTCATGCCTCGAATGATCGCTCTACGAAAAAAGACTGGCATCACGAGAATCATTTCGTGTCATATTCGTGATTATCTGCCTGCTCCTTTCAACCATCTGCCCACTTTAATAGAGAGAGGTATGCATCTCGAAACTCCTGTATCAGAAAACGTATTTGAGTTCACAGATCTTGTAAAGGAGGGTGTCTCAACAACATATGTTCACAGGTGTCAATGGAATGATACGGCGTGTCTTCTGTACACAGGCGGAACCACTGGTCTTTCCAAGGGCGTTCAATTGACTCACAAGAATCTGTCATCCAATGTTCAACAGACTAACGCATGGTTCCCAGATTTCGAACCAGGAAATGAAACAGTGATTGGGTGTCTTCCTTTCTTTCATTCCTTTGGAATGACCTCATCAATGAATTGTGCGATTTTCTATGGCTGGGGAGATGTGCTGATTCCGAAGCCCGAACCGCAAATCATATTGGAGGCTATTCAGAAATACAGGGTTTCTTTTATCTCTGCAGTGCCAACAATGTATAATGGCATGATTAATTACCCTGACCTAAAAAATTTTGATCTAACATCGCTCAAAGGCTGTTTTTCAGGCGGAGCGCCTCTTCCCATGGAAACTATCAACAAATTTGAGCAGTTGACAGGAAAACAGATTTGCGAGGGATATGGTCTTACGGAGTCTTCCCCTACCACACATGTGAATCCTTACGGAGCCAAAACTAAACCTGGAACAATCGGCCTCCCCTTTTCCAATACAGATGTAAAGCTTGTGGACGTTAATGATTTCGACAAGGAAATCACTACACCTCGAACGCCTGGCGAACTCTGCGTTAAAGGTCCTCAAGTCATGAGTGGTTATATTAACAGGCCGGATGAAACAGCCATGACTCTTCGGGACGGGTGGTTATTGACGGGCGACATAGCTGTTTTTGACGAAGAAGGCTATTTCTCAATTGTCGATCGCAAGAAAGATATGATCATTTCTGGTGGCTACAATATTTATCCGCGGGATGTGGATGAAGTTCTCTTCTCGCACCCAAAGGTCCTGGAGGCATGCGCTATTGGAATACCCGACGAATATTCCGGCGAGAGAGTCAAAGCATTCGTGGTTCTAAAGCCGGGTGAATATGCCACTGAATCTGAAATAGTTGATTACTGTAAACAGAACCTTGCCAAATACAAGGTCCCAAAATACGTGGAGTTCATTGAAAGTCTTCCAAAAAGCGCAATAGGGAAAATCCTCCGGAAGGAACTCAGGCTTATTGAACTGAAAAACAAATCAGGTGGCTCGGAACTATAACAGCAAGTTCCCAGCGCATTTCTGTATTTTTATTTGTCTCTGGTGGGAAAATGACCTATTGAAGTCCTTACTTGTCCGCAAAAACTTGTTTACTGATATATAATTAAAGTCTATCATTTATTAAATTCTGTTTTTAAGTGGTGTCTCCGGTTAAATTTCCAGGGTCTTGCCGTGTGCCTCGAGAAATTGGCCTGGCGGGCGGGTATATAATTTTCATTCACCGACCAAGCGATGTATATCGTGAAAAACATTGTTGATGAATGTTTGCTGGTAGGAGGTAACTAATGCTGGTCAAAGACTGGATGAGTGTGAACGTTGTTACCGTAAATACGAATGATTCGATGCAGCACGCTATAAACCTGTTAATCGAAAACGATATCAGCATGATGCCCGTATTGGAGGACGGTCAATTAGTCGGCGTTGTCACCGACAGAGATCTTAAAAGGGCGTCTCCATCAGACGCTGTAATGCTGGATATTCAAAGGATTCTTTACCTGTTGTCAAAACTTGAAGTTGGGGCCATCATGAGCAGGTACCCCATAACCTTGCCTGTTGACCTGACGGTCGAGGAAGCTGCAGAGATCCTTCTCAAAAACAAAATATCCGGGGCTCCCGTGCTTGACGAATCGGGTAAGATCAGGGGAGTCATTACAAAGAGCGATCTTTTTAGGGCGATGATTTCGTTGACTGGCCTATCCCACAGTGGAGTACAATTCGGTTTTGTGCTGGAAGATCGGCCAGGTTCAATAAAGGAGGTTACTGACATAATTCGACGCTATGACGCTCGCTTGATAAGTATATTGAGTTCGTACGAGTTGGCCCCTGAAGGTTACAGAAATGTTTATGTAAGGGCTTTTAATGTCGATCGTGAGAAATTGGAGAGCTTAAAGGAAGAACTGAAAAAACAGGCCAAGATGTTATATATGGTCGACCACCGCCTGAATCTGAGAGAAGTATATTACTGATCCATCCAAGGTGTCAGTAACATCAGGAGGAAAATTCATGAAGGAACGAATCCGCTTGGCCCAGGGGGATTTAACGAAGTTCCTTGTGGACGCCATTGTTAACGCGGCAAACAGCAGCCTTCTGGGAGGTGGCGGCGTGGATGGAGCGATCCACAGGGCCGCAGGTCCTGAATTACTGATTGAATGTAGGGCATTAGGCGGTTGCGAGACTGGGGACGCGAAAATAACAAGAGGGTATTCTTTGCCCGCTCGCCACGTAATACACACGGTGGGTCCGATTTACCGAGGGGGCCATTCTGGAGAATCTCAAAAACTCAGTAGATGCTATAGACGATGCTTTGAAGTGGCGGCTGAAAACGGTCTTAAATCTCTCGCCTTTCCTTCCATTAGTACGGGAGCCTATGGCTATCCGATCAATGAGGCGTGTCAAATAGCCTTAAAAACGTCGCTCGAACAACTAAAGCGTTTCCCTGAAATGGAAAGAGCCATCTTTGTTTGCTTCTCAGGCCGAGATTTGATGATTTACGCCAAACAGCTCGCAGAATTATAGAATAAGGTGATAAAACACGGACAATAGTTCCCCCCAAGAAATTTATTGAGGCCAAATTTGAAGACTGACAAAAATCATTACACCGAAGGACGCAATTAGCGCTCCGGATATTTTGTTGACGATTAGAATGCCGCCTGTATCAAGTTTTCCGTGAAAAAAGCTCACCAAACCGCTGAGAATAAGCCACCACAGAGAGGACCCACTAAATACCCCTAAAACAAGCATAGCCGTCCCGTAATATTCTCCGGGCACAACTACAACCCCTGAAGCGGCAAATATGGCTGCAAAAGATAGAATAGTAAGGGGATTGGTCAATGTGAGAAATAGAGTTGAAAAATAGTCTCCGAACAAGCCTTTCTCTGATCCCTTAGTGGCTTTCTCCCGAGGCTTCGAAAAAAAAATCTTCCCGCCAAGATAACAGAGGAATACACCCCCCATTAACCTCAAGATTACGGAATGCTTAACTAGAAAATTCGATAGCAGGGTTAGTCCAAAACCTGCTATAGCCCCATAAATACCATCGGCTGTCGCCGCCCCAAATCCAGAAACCAAACCCGACATTCTCCCGCGGGCCAGAGTCCGCCTTATAAGAAGCAAACCAATAGGCCCAACAGGGACCGCCAGAGAAAAACCTATTATGAGGCCCTTGATAAAATAGTCTATGGCCATAAACTGGTGGGTTCACACCCCTGTTTGAGCAGCGAAATCCTATTTTTCGTAAAAAGCAAAAAAATCTTTGGCGTATCCCTGATCATATCGTTTCATGGTATATTGCAATTGCTCTGGAGAGAGTCTATCCCGTTTTACAATTTTATTGTTCTCATCACGGAAATAAAAATTGCATACAATGTTGTGAATATTCGCGTCACCGTGAATAGCCCGTGTGCACCCTGCAAGGGCCAAGGCCCTAGCGAGATCCTTTGTGCTAACATGATGCCCCATGGCAAAAACCAGGTTGCCATCATCCCGAATGCCAAACGCTGTCCTGTTCGCCAGGTACCAATATTCCTTGTTCATTGTGCTGCTACCGTCGTTATCGATCAAAAAACCACCCAATCCTATTTCAGAATCAGTTACTTTTCCGTTCTTTATTACCTTGTTGACAACCTTGCCGTCTTTCAAAATCAGATGGCGTAACTGACGAGCGTCCTTAACGCTTGACAGCGGAATATCGTTGCTCCATTCAAGCACATCAACTGAGTCATCCTGGTATACCACCAGGGTAGCCATCCCTGGAACCATAGGATAGATAACCTTGCCCCTGAATATCGCTCCTGCGCCTCTCGCGTGTTGCTGCATCCACATGGCATTTGTAATGGCCACTATTCTTGAGAGAGATTCTCGAGGGGTTGTATCCGAAATCTGGTAGATACCAGGTTCAGTTTGGCCAATGAAGAGTCTCGGCTTGAGTCGGCTCATATCAAAAAGCGCCATGTAGACCACAGAGTTTGGGAATTCCACACTAGGACGATAGACTGTTTTGTAAACTAAAGGGGTACCATCTGAGCCTACTGGGGTGTCTTTACTTTCCCAAACACCCTCCCCGTCAATTTTGGGGGACGTATATAATGGCAATATACCATGAAACGATATTGGTATACCATCGCGAACGGGATGCTCCTGCTTTTTGGGACTTGTGAAACTCTGCCCGATTTCTTTGCTTAGGTCTTCTTCCTCAACTGCGGCCGTCTTAAGATCATGATTCTCAGGTGGAAGCCAGTTGAGGACCGCCGAAAGCCAGTCGGGTATCGGACTGGAGTCTGTCAACGCCTTTTCAAGGTCTTTATTATCTTTTCGTGATTCGACGTTGACGATGTCGGTTGTAGATGATTTAATATCATCGGCTAGAATTACCGTCGGTATGATTACAAAAATTAATGCAAGGAATGCTGGTTTTATATGAATTAACAGCCAGTTACCCACCATATCACTCCCTTCAAATCAATTAAGAATTTACCGGAATTATCCATAATTACCTAAATGCGTAATTTTATTATATCACGTCATCCGGATAAACTCAAACCAAACCACAAGAAACACAGTACGCAGCATAAGATTAAAATAAACTCTGTCAAGTCTTTTTCGAAGAAACATCTGCCTAGTGGTTTTATGAAATTAGTTACCTCGAACGACCGCTTGACTCAATATTGAAAATCATCTTTTATCGTGTTAGACCCTTTGCGGCTGATCACAAAAATGAAGAAGGAATTTCCCCGGAAACGCTTTGATTAAGGGGAGAATGAGAAATGTCGCAGACATCCAATATCGACGGGCCTGATATTTCGATTGGTTCAAATTGTATCAGTTCAAATTTGCTTGAAAACCCGGGCATTGAGAACATGAATTTTATGGATTTGGAGCAAATTATTAATGTAATAGAGCCGGTTCGAATCAAAGGGCCCTCATCTGCTCCTATTTCCGGTATCTCAATAGACACTCGAAAGCCGATAGGGGAAAATCATGTTTTTTGGGCTATAAAGGGCCCTCATTTCAATGGGGCTGATTTCGCTCTCGACGCTTTAAGGTCAGGGGCTAGAGCCGCTGTAGTAAACAGGCCCAAGCTTTTCGGAGAGGAACTGCCCCAAAATACGACTCTAATCGAAGTCGCGGATACTTTAGAGGCTCTGCAAAAACTTGCTGCTTTCCACCGACAGCAATTTGAAATACCTGTAATAGGAATTACCGGAAGTAACGGTAAAACCCTGGTTAAAGAAATGCTAGCCTCAATTTTGTGTCTTGACCGCAAAACTTACAGATCCCCCTTATCTTATAATACCCAAATAGGGGCAGCTCTCGCCCTGTTGGGCATAAGGCCGGAACATCAAATAGCTATAATCGAAGCTGGCATCAGTTTGCCTGGAGAGATGGCAAGACTTGAACGCATGATAAGGCCGGAACATGGGGTACTTACTGTCATCAGTAAAGCCCATATTGGCGGTTTGGGGAGTCTGGAAAATACTCTGGAAGAGAAAATACAATTATTTAAAAATCTTAAAAGTGACTCATTTCTGGTTTTAAACGAGGATGATCCTTTCAGCATGACCTATTCTCCCAGAACGACCTCGCGAATCGTGACTTTTGGTTTCTCTGAGAGGGCTGATGTTCGAGCCCTTGATCCGAGTCCATTACCCGAAAAGGGTTACAACTTCACGATGAAAATCTTTGGGCAGGATATGGACATAGCCCTGTCGGTGGCTGGGTATTTTAATATAGTAAACGCTCTGGCTGCCGCGGCTGCCGCCAGGATGCTGGGAGCGTCCCTGGACAACATAAAAAGGGGTCTGGAAGAATTTCGACCCGCGCCGATGAGATTGGAGATTCACACAACTGTCACTGGGATCACCCTCATCAACGACACATACAACTCCGATCCGGCTTCGGTTAAAGGAGCAATCGACGCTTTAGTGAAGGTTGGTGAAGGCAGAAGAAAGATCGCAATGCTCAGTGAAATGCTCGACTTGGGACTCCATAGTCGGGAAGAACACCTTGCAGTAGGAAGAGACGTTGCAAAGGCCAGGATCGATTATCTTATAACAGTGGGTGAAAATGCCGAGCTCATAGCAAGGGCCGCTTCAAGTGAAGGGATGAATTCCAGAAACATCTCTCACACCAGAACCTACAACGAGGCGGCGGTTGAACTTGAAAAAATCATGAACCGTGGTGATGTGGTTCTGTTCAAAGGGTCTCGCTGGTTCCGTCTGGAACGCGTTGCACGGGATCTGGTCGGTTCCATAGGTCCGACACGGTTACTTGTAAATTTGGACGCGATTGCCTCTAACATCAAAAAAATAAGGGCTGTGGTCGGAGATTCTGTCGAGATAATGTCGGTAGTAAAAAGTTTTGGTTATGGAAATGATTCTATCCGGACATCAAAAGTAGCGCTCGAGAATGGGGCGTCTTATCTGGCTGTAGCCTTTCCAGACGAGGGAGCGACACTTCGGGAAAATCGTATAGACGCTCCTATACTTGTATTTAACGTATTGCCTGAGGAAGCTGATAAAATAATCAGATACCGACTAAGTACCACTATCCCCTCTCTGGACCTTGCAGAGGGATTAAATGTAGCTGCAAAAGGACGTCTTAAAATTCCGGTCCATTTAAAAATTGACACAGGAATGGGCCGGTCGGGTATTTGGCACGAAGAAGCCCTGCCCTTTATGGAAAAGATTTTTAAAATGGAAAACCTCATTGTTGAGGGGATAATGACACATTTCTCAAGTGCTGATGATCCACAATCCGATGATTATACCATGAGTCAAATTGCGGCTTTCGACAATGTCCTGGACCAGGCGCAAAAACATGGACTTACTTTTCGTTATGTTCATGCGGCAAATACCTCCTCACTGGTGAGGTTCCCCCAGACTCGTTACAATATGGTAAGACCCGGACTGGCCATTTATGGAATGTATCCTTCAGCGTCTGTGAGTAAAATTGTGGATTTGGATCGCGTTATCACTTTTTCGACCAAAATAGCCCAAATCAAGACTCATCCGGCGGGTCGGTGCATATCGTACAATCGACGTTTCGTGACATGTAGGGATTGCCGAATCGCGACCTTACACGTGGGATACAACGATGGTTACCCGAGGTTCCAGTCCAACCGAGGTGAGGTCCTTGTGCGAGGCCAAAGAGCCAAAGTTGTCGGGACCGTTTGTATGGACACCCTCATGATTGATGTGACTGATATACCCGAAGTTTCCGTAGGTGACGAAGTCGTGCTCATTGGTAGGCAGGAGAATCAGGAGATTCTCCCGGATGAAATAGCAACAAATGGAGACACGATTAATTACGAAATAGTGTGCAAGATCTCGCCTCGAGTAACGAGGATTTTCGTTCAAAGTTAGCAGCAAATGGAAATGATTGTGATCTCTATCTCAAGAATTTTCATCAACAAGGTTCATTAATGGGTCGTATTCTTTATGGAGTTATGGGGGACGCTCGAGGTCATGTAACCAGAGCCCTAACAGTGGCACAGGAAATGCCAACTCACGAGTTTCTGTTTGTTGGCAGTGGAAAAGTCCGTGACCTCCGATCCAAAGGCTATATGGTCGAAGATGTCCCCATGCTTTCAACTTTCTACAAAAACAATAAAGTTGACATGGGAGCGACAGTAGCAAATGCCCTTGCAGTGCTTTGCACAGGCTCAAAATTTAAACGCAGAGTCATCGACATTATCCAGGACTTTAACCCCGATCAAATTTTGACTGATTACGAGTATTTCACCCCTTTAGCGGCCAGAAGTTTGGGACGCGCGTGCATAAGTATAGATCACCAGCACATTCTGACACATTGTAGTTATCAACCTCCCCCATCAGAAAAACTTAGCCGTTTTTTAACATGCTCAGTCATTAAATATTTGTACAGTAACTGTTCAAGATATTTCATTGTTTCTTTCTTTCACCTACCCCCCAAGAATGCCCAAACCACGGACGTCACACCGCCGCTGGTCAGAAACGCTGTCAGGATGATGAATGCAAGTGACGGTGATCATGTCCTTGTCTATCAGACTTCGCCTACCTTCCATCGACTTTTCCCAGTCTTGGAGAAAGTGGATACCAAATTCGTAATTTACGGTTTTGGAGCCCAACCAAACAGGAAAAATCTTGTTTTTAAGGCGCCTTCTACTGATGGTTTTCTTGAAGATCTGGCATCTGCGCGTTACGCCATTACCAATGGTGGCCACAATGTTTTGTGTGAGTCTATCTATTTGGGAAAACCCGTTTTGGCTTTCCCGATTGCAAAGGCTTATGAACAGTTTGTCAATTCCTATTTTCTTGCTCAACGTGGATACGGAGCTTACTCAACTTCCCTTAACCCATCCGAGAAACTCTTCGAGAATTTTGAGAAGCATCTTGAAGGATTCAGAAAAAATATCAGTAAAGGATACTTCTTGGGAAATCAGCAATTGATCCTGTCACTCGAAAATCTCATTCAGAATCCATCCTGAATACAAGGGCTAAACTATGTTTGCTGGATTGGATTTTAACCATAACTGCAGCACGAGTAAGGTCCACAATTCTTTTCTGTAATCCATTTTGCCTTCATTATGCTGTGAAACCATCTCGGTCACAACTTTTGAGTTAAAGAGACCTTGATTTTTTAAATTGCGCTCTCCTAGCGTTTCTTCGACTAATGGGCGAAGATTCTGCTTGAGCCAAAGAGCAGTCGGTATAAGAAAGCCCCTCTTTTTCCGGTGCAATATGGATGATGGGAGATGATTCTTGAGCGCCTTCTTCAAAAGATATTTGCGCTGAAACCTTTTAATTTTTAGCCTTGCCGGAAGGCCAAATACGAACTCGACCACATCCTTATCCAAAAAGGGAGCCCTAACCTCCAACGCGTTCATCATCGAGCATCGATCAACCTTAACAAGGATGTAGTCGAGAAGATACTGCTTTGCGAAAAGGTAAAAAACTTTGTCCAGAGAATTCCTCGCCCCGAAATTCTCAAATAGTTCTCTGGTCTCAGTGTAAAGACCTAAGGAGTCGGATGCCGAAAAAGGAAAATTAGTCCATAATCTTCTCTCGAAATCTTGCGAGAAGGCCCCTACCCATATTTGACTGCGAAGCCATTCCGGCGCTTCGGCCCCGTTAATAAATTTTTGGGCCACGTGTCTAGGGTTCACATAACCTGTTGAAAAAGGAACCAGATTGCAAATTGGTTTTATCATCCGATCCCTAAGGAGCCTCGGTATCTTGAGATAGTAGTCAGACAAAATAGAGCCAGTAAAATATTCGTAACCCGCAAAAAGCTCATCCCCTCCATCCCCTCCAAGAGCTACGGTAACTGTCTTACGTGTAATTTGAGACAATAGAAATGTAGGAACAACCGATGGGTCAGACATTGGTTCGTCCTGCCGCGAGACTATGTCTGGTAACAAACTACCAGCTTCTAACGCGCTGAGGATTTCTTCGTAGTGGTCCGTTCCAAACTGTTTTGACACCAATCTTGAATAAGGTGATTCATCATAACTCGATTCCTGGAAACCAATGCTAAACGTCTTTATTTCGTGGCCTGCGACGATTTCGCTCATTAGAGCCACAACAGCAGAGGAATCAATCCCACCACTTAAAAATACTCCAAGAGGCACATCACTAATAAGACGCTTTTTTACGGCTTTACCCAGCAGGCTCCTGATCCTTTCGCAGCATTCCTCTTCCGACAAAGATGTTGTCTCGCTTGGGACAGGAAGGTCCCAGTAACACCTCGTCTCCAACGTTCCATGCTTGAATGTTAAGAAGTGGCCGGGTTTAAGCTTGAAAATGTCTTTGTATATCGAATTTGGAGTTGGAACGTACTCATACGTGAGGTATTTCGCTATGGATCTCCTGTCTATCTCCAGTTTGACAAAAGGAAGATTTCTGAACGAAACCAACTCTGAAGCAAATGCAAAAATTCCGTTTTGAAGGGTATAATAAAATGGCTTCTTACCTAAACGGTCTCTTGCAGCGAACAGGGATCTATTGTTAGCATCCCAGATAACGAACGCGAACATCCCTTCGAAAGCTTCCAGACATTTCGCCCCATAGCAGAGGTAGGCTTTTAGCAGTACTTCGGTATCGGATTTTGTCTTGAACTGATGACCTCTTTGTTCGAGGTCACGACGGATCTCGAGAAAATTATATATTTCCCCATTGAACACTATAACGCTTTCACTTGCGTCATCTTTCATGGGTTGCCCGCCAGTTTCGAGATCTATGATGCTTAGTCTTCTATGTCCGAAAACGACTGGTGGTTTTATATAAGTTCCTACGCCATCGGGACCGCGATGCCGTATGGCCTGGGTCATTTGATTGATCCAAATCGTTTGCAGTTCCTCGGTCCCTCCCGCGTTAATGAATCCAGCTATGCCGCACAAATGTTTCTTAAACCTCGCTCTGGGTGGTCAGAAATTCCTTCAAAGCGTTTCTCGCCAGTTGATCCGCCTGTTCATTTTCCTTATGACCAAAATGCCCTTGAACCCAGACCCACTCAATATCATGCATGGAATTAAGTTCATCCAACCTTCGCCATAGATCTGAATTCTTTACAGGTTTATGTTGAGACGTTTTCCAGTTTCTGGATTTCCAACTTTTTAGCCACTGAGTAATCCCCAACATGAGATACTTTGAATCCGTGGCTATTTTTATCTTACAGCGCCTCTTCAGCGCTTCCAAAGCTTTGATGGCCGCTGTGATTTCCATCCTGTTGTTTGTAGTTTGTGGGTCTACGCCAGATAGAGTTTTTTCATGAGGTCCAAACTTCAGGATCGCCGCCCAGGAACCAGGGCCAGGGTTTCCTTTGCAAGCTCCATCAGTAAAAATTTCAACTATGGAATTCAAGTGTGTCAATATAAGATCGCTCTCTAAAGTGTTTCAGTCGGATATCGTCTTAACGAAAACTTTTCTTCTCCTTGGCCCATCAAACTCGCAGAAGAAAATCCCCTGCCACTGACCAAGTATTGGTTTCCCCTGGATTACAATGATCTGTGTGGAAGATCCCATTAGTGAAGCTTTAATATGAGCATCGGAGTTTCCTTCCGAGTGTTGATATGTCGCTTCTACAGGAACCAATTGGGACAACTTTCTATTGATGTCCGAAACAACATCAGGGTCCGCTGCTTCGTTAATGGTTATCCCGGCTGTGGTATGTGGGACGTATGCTATCGCGATCCCTTCTTTTAGACCGCTTTCTATTATAATGCGCCTGATTTCGGCTGTAATATTCAAGAATTCTATTCTTGAAGATGTGTTCAGATTAATGGTGTGCATCTCTAGTCACTTTCGTTCGTTTCATCCTTGCTGAACAAGGCATCTGCAAATTGACGCGCATTGAAATCCCTGAGATCGTCCATTTTCTCTCCGATGCCTACATAACGAATCGGAATTTTAAGTTCTTTTGAAATACCTACGATGACCCCCCCTTTAGAAGCGCCATCCAGTTTTGTGAGGGCTATTCCTGTAATCGGTACGGCTTCATTGAAAGTTCTGGCCTGTAATATTGCGTTTTGTCCCATCGACGCGTCTATAACTATAAGAGTTTCATGTGGAGAGTTTGGGATTTTCTTTCCAAGTGTCCTCCGCACTTTCTTTAATTCTTCCATCAAGGGGACACGAGTGTGAAGACGTCCCGCAGTATCAACCAGTACTAGTTCGAAGTCTTCCTTAATAGCGCGGTCAATAGCTTCAAATGCTACAGATGAAGGGTCCGCTTTGGCTTTGCCCGTTATCACTGCGCAGCCGATTCTGTCACCCCAAATTTGTAGTTGCTCAACCGCCGCAGCTCGAAACGTGTCAGCAGCCACGAGCATGACTTTCCGGTTGGCAGCCTTATGTCTGGCTGCCATTTTTGCTATCGTAGTTGTTTTACCTGAGCCGTTGACTCCAACTACCATTACAACGAAAGGTTCCGACCCATAGCCGACCCTGAGCGGAGATTCGACTTCTTCGAGGGATTCTCTTATCATTTCTTTAAGATGATTTATAACTTTCAGCGGATCATCAATTTCACGCCGCTTGACTCTTTCAGTAACCCGCTCCAACAATTCATAAGAAGTTTGCACTCCAATGTCAGCCCGAACCAAGGCTTCTTCGAGCCTGTGCAACATTTGTTCATCCAGTTCCCTTTTGCCGAGAAAAACCTCATCAAGATTTTTCAGGAAACCTTTGCGAGTTTTAGAAAGCCCTGTTTTTAGACGAGAAAATTCTTGGGGGTTCTCTTGATCTTCAAGTAATTCTTCTACTACAATTTCATCGGCTTCGACTTCAAACTGACCCTTATTCGGCTGTTCCGGTTCAATCTCATCCAGTGGCTTTTCATCTGTGGTGACTTCAGTCACCGCTTTTTCATTCAGACGATTCCTTCTGAATAAGCGACCCAAAAATCCTGTCTTTTTCTCTTCAGACATATCAGATCTCTTTCCTTGCTGATCAAACTGTGCCGCCGACCGTCAACCAGGTCTCTGGCTGGTCAGGTGTTCCTATCCTCAAGGTCGGTTGAGCGTCCGAAACCGGCGCTCCCTGTCCGTCTTTACCACACGTTCCTATTGAAAAACCCAGGTCGGCGCCAACCATATCTATATTCAGTAGAACTTTCGGTCCATTACCTACAAGAGTGGCGCCTCGCACAGGTTCTCCCTGCCGTCCGTTTTCAATTAGGTAGCCCTCGGCTACTTCGAAAACGAAATCTCCGTTCACAGTATTTACTTCGCCCCCTCCCATTTTCCGAACCAACAAGCCAGAGGGCGTGGAATGCAGTATCTCAGCAGGATTATACGTTGAAGGAGCTATGTAAGTGTTTGACATCCTGGGGATAGGTTTATGTCTATATGATTCCCTACGACCGTTCCCAGTGCTCGCCGCACCCTGCTTTAAAGCGCTTAATCTATCATACATGAACCCTTTTAAATATCCATTTTCAACTAACACACTTCGTCTCGACATGACTCCTTCATCATCAAAAGGATATGACCCTCTTCTGTTGGGCATGGTTGGATCATCAATGACACTTACTGTTTCAGCAGCAATCTTCTCTCCCAACTTTCCCGTGTAAACACTCATTTTTTCACCTACAATATCCGCCTCGAGACCATGCCCCACAGCTTCGTGGATCATGGTCCCTCCTGCCTCGCTTTCCAGAACAACCGGCATGCGGCCTGATGGAGTTTCTCTTGCGCGCAGCATCATAAGCGCACGAGTTGTCGATGTTTTTGCTACTTTGTCAATCATGCCTCCATCGAAGAGTTCCATACCGACCTGACCACCTACAGATTCATATCCAGTCTGAAGCACATCGCCAAGTCTAGCCGTAACATGAACAATGAAAACGAGCCCCTTACGTTCAAAATCGAGAATAGCCCCGTCAGAATTTATCTGTAAAACTCGCCTTTGTTCATCGAAGAAAATACATTGAGCTTGAATTACTTCAGTTCCATGAGAACGTACAACATCATCGGCACGCTTCAACAAACCAATCTTTTCCGAAATCCCCACTTGCGCGGGATCAAGTTGAATTTGTGAAACCGGCGGCATATCTCCGAATTCAAAACTTACATCCCGATCTAAGGGATTCGATACAAAAGCGTTCTTGATTGCGGTGGCAAGTTTTTTTACCATTTTCATGTCTGTCTGTGTCGAATAACCGTAATAAGTACGGTGATTCTTGATCACTCTAATTCCCAATCCGGAATCAATGCCACTTCTCAGACGGTCTACCTTGCCGTTTTCAAAAACTATTGAGGAGCCTTTTTTTTCTTCAAAGAAAACGTCAACAAATTCTATTCCCTGATTGCACATGAGTTTTTTTACAACTTGTTTGAGATCATCAATGTCAGGATTCATGCTCTCTCGCCTTTCTTAAACACCCAAGAAGTTAGGGTTATTAATACCATTATTCCGAAATCGATGGTCAGCTTAGCTATCCTATCGATTTGAAATCACCATTACGGCGGCTTAATTCCAAAGTCATCTTAACATCACGTCTTAACAAAATACAGAGAGCGCAAACACAATGAGTTAATGTTATTTCTCTAAAATCTATTGAACTAATTAATTTTATTTATTATAATTGCCAGCAATAAAGCTGGAGGTCGACATGTTCAAAAAATGGCCTAAACCTGGTTTTCTGATTTCAGCGGAATTACATTCCAAAATCACTCGTTCCTGTGAAGCTATAACTGAAGGTGACAGTCGCGTCCTCGATGTTCGGTCTGTCAAATCCAGATTCAAACTCCAAACAGAAGTAAAAAGCGCGAATAATGAGTTCGGATGCTATTTCGCCAACCACTAATTTTGTGATGAATATTTTGAATCATCGATCTGATGGTAGAATCCAACATATATCATAACCTAAAAAAGCGAAAATTCCCCGGAGCAATCGACGGGAAACATGTAATTTATTACATTGCCCAACCCCTGTTTTTGTCACTGATTTTCCTGGGTTTGTTTTGCCCGGAGAATTCGTCGGGGTTTACTCATCAGGTTCGCATCCAGAGCTATGATTCCGCGTGCAAGGCATTCCGGCTTTTACTAAAAACAGCAAGCCCATCCGAGTCAGCCCTTAACAATATAGCATCCACGTTTGTAGACTTACAAAAAACGGAGAGAGGCGCTAAAAAGACCTTCTGCCGGTTTTATGCCGGCAAAGCGTATCTAAATCTTTATAAGCTTTCTCCGGATCCAAAATATCTCGATATTTCAATAAAAAATTTTAATGATTTTAAAAAATCTCGCTCCAATTCAAAATATTTTAAAGAGGCTCTTTTAGATTTAAAAGAAGCCTATCTGTTGAAAAGAAAGTCCAATTACCGTAAAAATTCAAGGCTTTGCAGGGTGTCACCCCCTACAAGAATAGAATGCAAGATGACAAATCCCGGCACTCGAAATTTGGTTCAAAAGACCCAGCAGGGGTTGTCTCCTGAAACCGACTCTTCCCAAACGATCAACGAAAGAACTCCTGTGAATCCCGTAGGTAACCCGTTTTTTAGGGCCGAATCTTGCAATGCTCAGTCAGTCCCACAACGGACCGACATTAAAACCGCCTCCATACCTCCCCCAATAATTACTGAGGTAAAGCCGAACTCCGATTTACAAAATCCCGTTTGCCATACTAACGGTCCAGTCATTGTCATAGACCCAGGGCATGGAGGAAAAGACCCGGGGGCAGTTTCTTCCGATGGCAAGATTACTGAAAAGGAAATAGTTCTTGAAATAGCCAAACGTCTGAAAAAGCGCTTAGAAAAAATTCGTCCTGACGCCAAAGTGTATCTGACACGAAATGACGACTCGTTTCTCAGTCTGAAGGAGAGAGCAAAGATTGCGAATTCTTTAAATGCTGAGGTTTTTATTTCAGTACACTGTAACGGCTCAGATTTCAAATCCGCTTCCGGTCCTGAAATTTTTTACTTGAGCAAATCGAGTTCGAGAGGAGCCATGAGAGCCGCAGCTCGCGAGAATGGGGTTTCTTTGAGTAAAATGAACGATTTGGAGGCTACGTTGGTCGATCTTTTGACCACCTCAAAAAATAGTGAATCAAACAAGTTGGCAGGCGTCATCCATGATTCCCTAATAGCCTCAGACACCCGATCAGGAATTAAATTCAGGGACCGGGGGATTAAACAGGCCCCTTTCTATGTGCTCATCGGAGCTACCATGCCCGCTGTTCTGGTAGAATGTGGTTTTATTAACAATATTGCGCAGAAAGACCTTTCATCCCGAGAGAAATTCATCAGATCTATAGCCGACAAGCTGGCCTCAGGGACAGCTGAATATGTCAAAAAGCTCCCCGCCTCCTGATGAAATCCTTCCCTGAATGGAAACTTCTGGATCATACGGCTGATGTAAGAATTGAAGTCAGGGGGGAAACCCTTGAGAAGCTTTTTGTGAATGCCGCGCTGGCTTTGACATATCTTTTATCGGGTCGAAGGAAAGGTTTCGTGGCAAATATCGAAAAGAACATAATACTTGAATCCGATTCATTGGACGTCCTTCTTGCCGACTGGTTAAGGGAAATTTTGTTCTATTTTAGTGCGGAGAATTTTCTCTTGTGTGACGCATCCTTGAATATTGAAGGGGTACATTTGTTGAGAGCGCGTTTATCAGGTCACATTTCTCAAGTTGCCGATGAATCGTACGACGGCATGGAAATCAAAGGGGTTACTTACCATGGTTTGTCTCTTGAGAAAAAACATGAAGGTTATGTAGCCCATGTCATTTTCGATGCCTAATTTTAAGAACAAGGTTACCAGAAGGAAGATCGAAATTGTCCAGGGATAAGCCATATAAAATAAGACGCATTGATGAATTCCGTTGGGAAATACCCAAAGTGGGTTCCATGCGCGTTCCCGGTCTCATTTATTCTAATTCAAGTCTTTTCCCGGATATAGAGAAGGACAACAGTTGTGATCAAGTATATAATGTAGCTCACCTCCCCGGCATAGTCTCCAGGTCCATTGCTTTACCGGATATACATTGGGGTTATGGATTCCCAATAGGGGGGGTCGCCGCGTTTGATCTTGATGAAGGAGTGATTTCCCCTGGAGGTGTAGGATATGATATCAATTGTGGGGTACGTCTCGCCACTACAGGACTGTCAAAGGTTGACGTAATACCTCATATAAAAGAGTTGATAAACGCGCTTTATTCCAACATTCCTTGTGGATTGGGATCGAAGGGCGGGATTATTCTAAATAGGGATTCTATGTCCCAGGTTGCCAAATTAGGGGCCAGATGGGCGATCAAACAGGGAATGGGGGATGAATCAGACATAGAACGAATAGAAGATCACGGGATTATGGAAGGTGGAGAATCTGCTTTAATCAGCGATCGATCTTTCGAAAGGGGTAAAAATCAGTTAGGCACCTTAGGTTCCGGAAATCACTTTATTGAAATAGGTTTCATCGAAGAAATATTCGATGAGAATGTTGCAAAATTGTGGGGAATATCTCTGGAACAGGTAACCTTAATGATCCATACGGGATCTAGAGGTTTTGGTTACAATATTTGCGATGAATTTCTAGCGAAAATGATAAAGAATGTGAGCAAGGAGAAAATCGACCTCCCAGATAAGCAACTTGCCTGTGCCAGGCTTAATACCCCGCTGGCTCGGGAATATCTGGCGGCTATGGCGGCAGCGGCAAATTTCGCGTTCGCTAATCGACAAATTATTATGAATCTCGTGCAAAAAACGTGGGAACGATCTTTAATAATTTCTCCTCATGAATTGAAGCTTAAACTACTTTATGATGTTTCACATAACATAGCCAAGATGGAGAACCACGAAGTCAAGGGCAAATCTGTGAAATTGTGCGTGCATCGCAAAGGCGCCACTAGAGCCCTACCTGCAGGACATCCATTGTTGCCCGCATTTTTTGTTAATACCGGCCAACCAGTTTTGCTTCCCGGAGACATGGGGCGATCCTCTTTTATCCTTGTGGGAGCCAAAGGCGCTTTAGAACAGACCTTCGGCTCGGCGTGCCACGGGGCGGGCCGGGTGTTGTCGCGAAATGAAGCTCTAAGACGAACTAAAGGACGTGATGTGGACCGGGAGCTTCAGGATCGAAATGTTTATGGGAAAGCGGCAGGACGCAAGACAATGCGGGAAGAATTTCCAGAGGCTTACAAAGATGTCAGCGCTGTCGCTGAGGTGGCTCATAAAGCCGGTTTGGCCACGAAGGTAGCTAAAATTAAACCGTTAGGTGTGATAAAAGGATAGAGGAATCCTGGAACTCCAACTGGGTCTAACGCGCCACGAATCTCCCCGTTCAAAGTTCTGGTTCAGACTCATTCCCGACTAAGAGAGATATCGCTCCTAGGTTTTTGTCTACATTTTCTGCAATCCCGCCGACAATCGTCACAAAAGATCACGGCCAAATCCTAATCATCGCTTTTGTCCGAGCAAGGACCAGTAACCAAAGCCGTGTGGCCTCTTTTTGATTTGGATCCAAAGATAGGACTTTCCGGCACAAAGCAGTAAAGTGTCATGGCAATTGCCAGTAATAAGCCTCCTACAAGCCATATAAAATTAAAATCCGACACGTTGCGGAACTCTGTAATTTTGCCACCCGCAAGTATTCCCAATATTTGAGTAATCAGGGCTGCTCCTAAAATGTTGAAGAGGTTCATGGCAGTCATGGCTTGCGCGCTTATATTGATCGGAACAAGCTCTTTAATGTGGGCGTATGAAATTTGGCCTGGAGCGGCAAGCATCCCCATACCAAAAAAAGTCGACAATATAACCCAGGTCCGGACTTGCTGATGCCAGAAGCATACGGAAAATGTCAATATTACCGAAAAGAAAAACGTTGAAATAACCACTTTTTTGCGAGACTTCAAAACCTTGTCGCTCAGGTACCCAAAAAAGGGCAGCCCAAACATGTAGCCAACCCCCAAGAAAAGCAATGCGTCGGCTGCCGCTCGTTGAGGCAGCCTTAATCCATAAATTAGAAACTGCGTAGCCCACAGGCCTTGTAAGGCTACAAAATAACCGTAACGGACAAAATTCCCAAAACTGATGGCCCAGTATGCATACATACTAAACAATCTTTTAAAACCGTCGAGCAGACCTTTCTTACTACCGACTATCGCGGTATGGCCTGGTGGGTGATCCCTCATCACCAAGACAAATAAACAAATTATGATCGCGTCAACCAGCGAAAAGACAAGGAAACTGGACCGCCAGCCGACAAGCTCACTCATTAGGGCCAATGGGGTTGCGGCAAAAAGATTTCCTATCACTCCGATCGCGACTACTGTCGCCCCTAGAGAAGCAAATCGGTCAACAGGAAACCAGACAGACAAGAGCACTAGAATAATCATCAAATTCCCACCAAGCCCTAGTCCAAGCAAAAACCGTCCAAGAAGCAAATGTTCGTAAGATGAGCCAAGAGCGAAAATAATTCCGCCTGTTAAGGTGGCGCAACCAAGGAAAACTGAACTTATCCTGGTACCTACTCTATCGATCGCTAGCCCCAGGGGTAATTGACAAAGGGCAAAACCGTAAAAGAATGAAGCGGAAAGGTCTCCCAACTGTGTTGGATCCAGATTCAGGTCTTTGGTGAGAGAAGGCGCAATTACCGCAACCGAGACACGGCAGAACATGGACATTATGAAATTTAGCGTTCCAATACAGAAAATGACCCATCTCCTGATATTATGGGGAGCTGGATCATGGAATGGGCCCATATGTTTGCTCCATTGTGGCGCCACAGAATTTTTTTATGGCCATGCGCCGAATCATCACATGCTTACGTGCTTATTGTCGGTTTGTAAAAATATTTAACGGATCCCAATATTTCAAATGGAATATTTTTTGTCTGATTGACAAGTTTTTTTGTTGATCATTTCGATAAGGCCTTGAACCTTCGCGCGAAAAGCCAAAAACTTCTTGACAAAACGTTCCTTTTATTATACGCATTGTACATTCCGTATATTTTGTCGTTAATGTTAAAAGTTCTTTTTAACTTTTTAGTCTGGCGATAAGAATGTTCTTTCGCCGTTTTTAGGATTAGGAGGATATGGCTATGAGACGTGGATTCATCCTTTTCGTCGGTATCCTGGCATTAGCTCTAGCCCCGGCGATGGCTTGCGCGCAATACTCTCCGGCATTTGGGTTGTCAGGATTGCCTAGCATGCCGTCATTCTTTGGGGGTTCCAGCGGTTGTGGAGCTGGTCAAGGGCTTGGCATGGCGCCGGAAATCTATTTAGGCTGGGGTATACCTCAAGAGCGTAACACAAGCGTGTCACTCACCGCTGATAATCAGGGCGCAGCCAATATTCAAAACATTAACCTTAATCTGCCGACTGGTGGACTCTGGATTGGAGCGTCTTTACCCATTTCATTGTCCGAGAATCTTTCGCTGGTAGCGGATGGCTGGTATCTTAGCTCTGGTTATGACAATCTTAATACCAATACGAATACTACTCAAACGAACCTTATAGTTAATAATGGGGTCACCAATCAAACTCTTGGCCTTCTTCCGCAAGTTCTTGGGGTTGATTGGGCCGCCAAACCCTACTGGTGGTTCATTGATGGCGCATTCGCCTATGGTAAGCCCTCCTTCTCCGTTTTGGCTGGTGTAAGGTACGACTATTACTCGGTCGCAGTAACAAACCCCAGCAATTTCGGTAATTATGTGCTGTTTTCCAATCAAGATGAAGCTGATGTAACCTCTCGAGCTGTCATACCGTTCATCGGATTTCAAACTGCCTTTAGAAGCAGCGATCAAAACTTGCTGGTAAGGTTCCTGGGCATACCCACCATCCTTGGCAATACCAACGTCGGCATTACCACTACGGTGGGAAGGTTTGAGTTCGACAACATTAATTATAATAAGGGTGGGTATTTTTACGAGATATTCGGAGAGTATACCAGGAGACTCTTCGGAGCGTCTCAAGCTGGTGTCTTTGCCAGATACAATACCGCAAGCGCCAAGAGTTCAGGCACTGGGCAAATCGATAATGGCGCAGGCGGCTTGCAGTTAGTCAACGCCAATTCGGACACTTACAGTTTTTCACTCTACAGGAACTCATGGACTATAGGTGGCTTGGTCAGTTTGGATTTTGCCACACCATTTTGATGGATTAGATAGGTTTTTGGGGTCGGGCTGAACGTCCCGCCTTATAGTTTATAAAAAGCCCTCTTACGAGGGCTTTTTTTTGTGGTGTTCCAACACAAGGCGTTTGCCTCCCATGTCTTTTGTAGCCATTTTTATGTATTATATAAATACATCCACGGTACTAGTTTGAGGAAAACTGACATGATTGCTCCTGATGAATATTCGGTTTGGATCACGCGTGAGAAAATGGGTCAAAACGCCGGCGCAGTTGAAGAATTCTACGAGAACCTGCTTCGCAAGATCCAGCGAATTGATCCCATAACGATAGCCGAGACTGCGGATGTTCATTATAAAGGTGGTGACGGTATTCCTCGTATTGTCATTCCTTTTCTGGCAAGTTGGTTCACACTTGACCTTCTTCCGTATCGGTTACGGGCTGAACACTCGGAATTTGATACTTTAGCAATGAAGGTTTTGGTCCTTCAACATTTGATTACCGCCTCCGAGAATCTGGGATCGGCAGTTAGAGTTATGAACCAGTGGATCGACCCCAGGTCGCTGCAATTTGGGGCGATCTTGGGCGCTCACTTTGCAAAATCGACTATGGAAATGTTGGACAACATTTTTAGCTCAGGTAAAGATTCTGCAGTTGCCAAGGCTTTAAAATGGGGAGGCAGGCCCAACGAACTGGGGGATATCGGTTTCACTTTTTACTTGTTTCCGCGCCTCCCAGTTGCCTTGATTCACTGGAATAAGGACGAGGAATTTCCGCCGTACAGCAAAATACTTTATGACGTTTCGGCAAGTAATTACATGCCAACGCACGGCCTCACCGCTCTCACAGATTACCTTATCCACAGACTCGCCGAAGATTAGGCAGGGGCACAGGCGAACCTTAAGACCGTGCCGGCACCGAGATTTCAAATCAAGCGAGCAATCCGGTCTCTTCCCACTGTCACATTTCCGATTTTCTGTGGACCCGTCTGTCAGGTTCTATTGAAGTCGCATTTTTACTCGGGTTTGTTTTCATTAACATTTTTATCTTTTGCGCCCAGCTTTTCTTCAAGCTGCCTGACCCACGGTCTAATCATCACAGCGTGAGGGCTTTCCGGCGCCTTCTCCAGGAATGTCTTCCACACCTTCAGCGCACCCTGCAAGTCCTTTTTGTCATCTCGCAACACCATTCCCAAATTGAACATTGCAAGAGCCTGATTCGGATCGATTTCCAAGGCCTTGCGGAAAAACTTTATAGACTCGTCCGTTTTACCTAGCCGGCGGTAAGCTACCCCCATATCTGTCGCAATCTCTGGGTTCGTGGGGTCTATCTTCAACGCATTTTGGTAAATGTTAACTGATTTCTCATAATTTCCCATGTCAAAATAATCGTTCCCCAGTTGGATAAGGGCTTCCAGGTTATCGGGGTTGGCCGCCAACATTTTTTCCAGCCCTGATATTCGGGCCCGAATTTCATTTTTGGCTTCCGATTCCTTCACCTTTCCGGATTGCAGATCCCCGCCTCCTCGGGTATCAAGTTTCCAGGCCGATATTCCTATGCCAGTTAAAACTCCGGCTACAAAGATGAGCAACATACCTACCAGCGATCCTCTGTTTTTCACTCCATCTGCTCCTGATTTTATTGTGACAATTTCATTCCAGGAAAATTTCTAATTCCTGTTGGTCTTTGGATAATTTTCCATAATTTAGGTTAATTAGTGATAGAATAATTTAGTCATGTCAAGTGACCTTCTAAATTCGGAAGAGACCGGCTCATCCTCTTTGGGGACGTGGATGGCGCTTTGTGTGTTCAAGACAAATATCTTCCGGATTTCAACAAAACTCGAAAGGGTTCAGCATGGAAGATTTGAAGCGTCAATACAAGAAGGTTATGGACGATCATTTTCCCGATGAAATGACTATTCAATTCGGATCGCAAACCTTGCGATACAAAAAGAGGTCCTGGAAGATACCTGATTCGACCGGCGCGCTTGTTGAAAAGGGACTCAGGTATGGTGAGAATCCTGGGCAGGAAGCAGCGCTTTACGAACTTTTATCCGGAAATCTCGAGCTAGGAGGTTGTAAATTCGTAGAACCAGGTTGCAGCCTTGTCAGTGGCATTGCTGAGGACAACATGATACAAGCCGGAAAGCATCCGGGCAAAACAAATCTCACCGACGTTGACAATGCCCTCAATATCATGAAATTTCTGATGGGAAAACCTTCCTGCGCAATAATGAAGCATAATAATCCTTCAGGTGTGGCCACGGCTACGATTTTGTCAGAAGCTTACCACAAGGCCAATATGGCCGACAGGATTGCCGCTTTTGGTGGTGCGGCAGTTTTTAATAGGCCGATAGACGTAGCTACAGCGGAATTGATTTCAGAAAATTATCTTGAAGTAGTTGCCGCGCCAGATTTTGAGCCCGGAGTAGTCGATATTCTGGCCGGACGAAAAAATCTCAGGATCCTGGCATTGCCTCGTATAGATAGGCTGGAACAGTATTGCGCTATTAGATTCGTAGACTTTAAATCCCTTATCGATGGGGGCCTGATAATTCAGCAGTCACCCGTTAATGCTGTAAGGTCTCCTTCCGATTTAAAACTTGCGGAGACTTCCTACAAAGGCGCAACGTATTCCATCGAACGTTATCCCACGCAAAGAGAGATAGACGACATGATTTTTGGTTGGGCCGTGGAACAGGGAGTAACATCGAATTCAGTATTATATGTCAAAGGTGGTTGTACTGTTGGCATTGGAACGGGTGAACAGGACAGGGTCGGTGTAGCGGAACTCGCGGTAATCAAGGCCCATGTAAAATGCCGGGATAGAATTTGTTATGAAAAATACGGGAAGTCTTATAATGAAATAACAGACGAGGAAATTAGACGCGAACTTGACCGCGAAACCAGGGAGGTCGGCGCGGGATTATTCGACTCTATAATGGTGTCTGACGCTTTTTTCCCATTCAGGGACGGCGTTGATGTTGGAATAAAAGCTGGGGTCTCTGCGATAGTTCATCCGGGAGGCTCGGATCGTGATTATGAAAGTATTCAGGCCTGTAATGAGGCTCGGCCTCAAGTGACCATGATGTTTACCGGTCAGAGGGCATTCAAGCATTAAGGACGGTTGTGAACTAAATGAAACTGGGCCTGTGGCTATTGGTGTATTTGACATTTTTCGTTTCGATGGTGTCCGCGGCCGAGCCGGGTTTTGTTGAAGCGGACAATGAAATCGTTCGATGTACTGAAGTTCTCGAGGCAATATCGCTTATCCCTGACAAGCATATTCCTCGAGACTTGTTTCAAAAGGCCAGAGGATTGGCGATATTCCCGAAAGTAATAAATGTTGGGGCCTTGTTTGGAATTGAATTGGGGAAAGGGATAATATTGAGAAAAGACCAAGAAAACCAGACTTGGTCAAACCCCGCTTTTTTTATTTTTCGAAGTGGGAGTATTGGATTTCAGCTAGGCGCACAGTCTATCGATTTAGTACTTTTATTTATGGATGAGTTAGGTCTCCAGAGATTGTTGGAAGAAAAACTGATACTTGGGGTGGACGTATCTATAAGCGCTGGCCCTTTGGGCAGAGAAACATCAATGGATACGAGTTTGAAACTGAAGTCCCAAATTCTGTCTTATTCCAAGACCAAAGGTCTATTTGCAGGGTTGGCGCTTACTGGTGGTGTTATACAACCAGATAAACAGACCAATCAAGCCTTTTACGGTAATGACATTTCGGTCCAGGATGTTTTATACGAGAACAAAGGAACTCAGACAGACAATATCCGAAAACTTCTCGACACTATTAGCGCTATGTCCAAGTGATTGGGAACTTCGGCTACATCGCATTTTTAAACTTCATTTCTTTTCATTTTCCTGCTTTGAACCAGCTTTTTGTATGTCCTTTTCGTTCATTTTCAAATAATTTTCCGCCTGCTGGATGAGGTTTTTTAGATCAGGAGCGGACATTGTATGCAGGTAGTCAATTTCACCCTGTATCTCCTTCAGTATGTTAGCAAGCTTAGCTTGACGTTCCTCAATGATCAGGAGAGTTTCCGTAAGCTCCTGAGAACTCTGGGAACTTTTTCCAAAACTACTCCTATTTAGCAACCATATTGCTAGCGGAAAACCCAAAGCAATGAATACCAACAAAATAATCATTATTTTCAGATACTTAATTACTTCAGTGCTTGCAAGTTTGTTAAAATAACTCCGGTCCTCAGCTTTTTCACCAGTAACTTTTATCGATTGGAGGGTTTTTTCGATTTGTTCAAACCTGTTTCCTATTGACGATGATGGAGATGGATCTTCAGGCTTAACACCTTTATCGATGGTCTGGTCGGTTGCATTATTATTGGAGGCAAAAACCGGAATCGCGCTAAAAGCTGTAAACAAAGTCAAAGTTATTAACGACAATATTAAAAGGCGCCAACGGGACCCCATCGTTTCTCCAGATTTTTTTAATACTTCCAGGGCCGTTTTTTTTGAGTGCATCCGACTTCCTCCTTTAACTAATCAAGCCTATGTGCCTGCCTACGCGTCCACAAATTTCAGCCACCTTTTCAAGATCCTCTAATGAATGAGTCGCCATCAGGCACATCCGAATTCTTTGCTGCCCGGGTGGAACTCCAGGCGACACTACACAGTTAGTGAAAAGGCCTTCATCGAAAAGGAGACGCCAAAAAATACACGCTCGGGCATCGTCTCCTACTATCATAGGTACAATAGGCGTCTCCGTGGGACCAGTGTCAAATCCCAGTTCGACTATTCTCCTCATCAGAAAATCGGTGTTCCGCCATAACTGTTCACGGATTTCCGGTTCTGTCTGAATTACCTCTAACGCGGCATTTACGGCGGCCACGGCCGATGGTGGCATTGACGCGGAAAAGATCAATGCTCGGGAATTATGCCTTATATAGTTTATCACTGCCGAGTCACCAGCAATGAACCCTCCCAAAGAAGCCAAAGACTTACTGAAGGTGCCCATGACCAAGTCCACATCATCAATCAAGTTGAAATGCTCTAGAGTTCCACGTCCGTTCTCGCCAAGGACTCCCAAGCCGTGAGCGTCATCTACCATGATGCGTGCGCCATACTCCTTACAAACCGCGACAATTGCCGGTAATGGAGCAATGTCGCCCTCCATACTGTAGACACCATCTACAATTACCAACACTCCATCTGAATCGGCGCTGACTTCCAGATTTTTTCTTAACGACTCAACATCATTGTGACGAAACCGCCTTACTTTACCGAACGAAAGACGAACTCCCTCAAGAATACTCGCATGGACCAATCGATCAATTATAACCGTATCAGTACGGGACAATAGTGGCGCTATCGCCCCCTGGTTAGTAAGAAAACCGGTGGTAAAAACCTGAGACGATTGCTTGCCGATAAATTTCGCCAAAGACGTTTCCAGTTGCTCGTGCATCTCCAATGTGCCATTCAAAAACCTTGAACCGGAGCAACTCGTACCGTGCCTCTCCAAGGCTTTCATTGCGGCTTCTTTGACCTTTGGGTGGGTTGTCAATCCAAGATAGTTATTCGAACCAACCATTATCATGTCACGGCCGTTGACAGTGACATGTGGCCCATCCAGGGTCGAGATGGCCTTGAAATAAGGGTAAAACCCTGATTCAACTTCCTGATCTCGTTTAAAGGAATAACACTTTTCAAAAAGATCTTTCATGTGGTCGCGCTTTCGTTAGAGGTTATAAAACTCCTACAGGTCTTTACCCAGGGCTTTGGCCTCTAAAATTTTAAGCTTCCTTAATAAAGATTTTTCTATTTTACGCGCCATCCTATGACCTCGTCAAGGATCTCATGTTGTCCCATAGGACGACCAAAAAAAACCGATCACCGGCCTAAATCGGTGATCGGGTATCGTTTGAGTATTTCCTACGCCTGGTTATTGAAGATTACTTCTTGACGTCACCAGTGGCGGCTCCATGCAGCTTGACTTCGACTTTTTCTTCAAGACCCTGGTAGTACTTCTGAAGAATCGCGACGACTTCAGGTCTCGAGAATTCAGGAGGTAATTCTCCTCCCTCGGATAGGGTTTTTCTTACCATTGTTCCGGAAAGCAGCAGACGGTCAGCCTTTCCGTGAGGACATGTTCTCATTGAAGCCATGCCACCACATTTGAAGCAGTGGAAGGTCCAATCGATGTTAAGAGGCTGAAGTTCGAGTGATCCTTCAGGAATTTCATCAAAAATCTTTTGTGCGTCAAACGGTCCGTAATAATCGCCCACACCAGCATGGTCTCTTCCTACGATAAGATGGCTGCAACCATAGTTTTGTCTGAAGACACCGTGCAACAGAGCTTCCCTGGGGCCAGCGTATCTCATTTCCATAGGATAACCCTTGGTTACGACCGTACCTTTAACAAAATAGTTGTCGACAAGAGCGTTAATCGCCGCCACACGAACATCCGCCGGGATATCACCTGCTTTTAGTTTTCCCAATAATTGATGAATTAGTACACCGTCCATCACTTCCACTGCGATTTTGGCAAGGAATTCATGGGACCTGTGCATAGGGTTACGTAACTGAAGGGCAGCAATTCGCTTCCAACCATTTTTTTCAAATATCGCCCTTGTTTCAGCGGGCGTACTATAGAGATCGCCAAATTCTTCAGGGAACCCGCCTTCGGTTAGCACCTTCACAGGACCGGCAAGATTATATTTCCCTTGGGCCATGACTTTCTGCACGCCAGGGTGTTCCATGTCATCCGTGGTGAAGACCTTCTTGCATTCATAAGCTTTGTCAATGGTGTATTTCTCTGTCACCTTCATGGTGGCCACGGTTTCACCGCTGTCAGAGTCGACCAGAGCTATTTCGTCACCTTCTTTAACAGCTTCATCATCAGTAGAAACGGTGATCGGAATAGGCCAAAACAGGCCATTGGCCATCTTGAATTCGTCGCATACGCCCTTCCAATCAGCTTTGGTCATGAAACCTTCAAGCGGCGTGAATGCGCCACAGCCCATCATAAGAAGATCGCCTGTTTCTCTCGATGTAATGTTAATTTTCTTTAAGGTTTCGGCCCGCTTTTTCTCCTCTGCCAAGGCTGCGCCTTTCAGCATCAAAGGTTTTAATTCACCGCCACCGTGCGGTTTCACCAGCTTGCTTTTCGACATTTGTAGTCCTCCTTGAACATTATGTTCTGTTTAAAGCACGCCCCGATTTCGAGCCCAAAAGTCTTGGTGACCTCTAATCTCATATTTGGGGGTGTCTTTTCGAAGTTGTGGTAAAATCTGAAATGAAATAGCAGTTTAGAGGTGATAAGGCTCCTTGTCAAGGGAAAAGCATGAGATTTAAAACTGTTACGCGCCAATTCGCGCGAAGTTTTCTACGACGCTCTTTTATCGCTTTCCCCTTGAAAAAAGTTTTGGCACGTGTCCTACCAGATATTACAATTTCATCTTAGGTTAGAATAGTATTTCAATATCCAGAGCGTTTGTTCAGGGTTAGATTGTATACCTGAAAAAACCTATGTCTGTTTTTCCTACCATATGTAAAAAATTAAACTAAATATGATCACTTTTGCGCCAAAGCTGACGGTGTTCAAGATTACCGTCCCCAGATCAATCGGTTGCGAATATTTTGAGGTTTGTTTCATTTATATCAGATTTTTAATTTAGGGCAGGTTGGCCGAAACAAGATCTGGAATTTTCCAACGGGCTAATACTGGGCCCATTGGAGAATCTGTAAATCTCTTGGCTACGTGCATTCCTGACATGTCCTTGGCCGAAAAGTAGCCAAGCGGGTTGTACATTTGATTGGCAACCCTTACCTCAAGGTGAAGATGTGGGCCGGTAGACCTCCCTGTATTGCCTACCAAAGCAATTTTTTGACCTCTTCGTACAAGCTGTCCTCGTCTAACAAGGACTTTGGACAGATGAGCATAATTTGTATAAGCCCCGTTACCATGGTCTACTAATACTGTGTTTCCGTATCTCCTGAACCTTTTTTGACTTCCGGTAAAAACGACCCTTCCATCCGCACACGCCAGCACTGACTCGCCAATAGGCGCGGCTATGTCCAGCCCTTTGTGAAAACTGCCCCAGCGAAACCCAAATGGAGAAGTCAAGATTCCATGAGGTACAGGAAATTTTAACTCTGGAACACTCGGGTGTCGGAAACCCCGGATAGCGCTTGCAACCAGATATCGGGATTGAGAATTATTCCCGGCTTTAGCAGAATAGGAATGACTTACGAATTTGATTTGGTCTGTGTCGGGCAAAAGGGCAGAAGCTGGTAAAAATATTGTTTCCCCACCGGAAAGTTTATACGGAGGAGTCAAATTATTAACTTTGGCTACAGATTTCAAATCCAGTCCATAAACTTCGCAGATATGCGGAAGAGTTTCACCTTTGTTTACAACGTGAAAAGCTCCGTCTTCATCAGAAGGAGAGGCTGATTTTTCAATCTTATGTGTCGTTTCCTTTTTGCTGGAAAGGTCGGATACGGACGATTTTAGAGCGGCTAAGTTCGCGGAACATCCCGACAGGACTAATAATAGAAATATAATCGAGCAGAATAAATTAAGCTGTGACATATTTAAGTTAGCTGCCTAAGGATTTGACATGCACGTATTTTATTACGTGACAAAAATAAGTCAACTATTATATTACGTTATATTGAGATATTATTACAATTAATTAATGTATTTTATTATCTATACAGGATTTGTGTCTGTTTTAATGAAGGTTACATTTGTAGACTCTAAAAGCTAGCGGCCGACACGATTTAAGTCATATCGACCGCTTTAAAACTTAGCGCCTATAAGGAAAGTAGATATTTTCTATTTTTGCGCGGCCGGTCCAGGAACTGTCTGGGGAGTGACTGGGGCGGGATTATTTTTGAGCTGATTTTTTGCGTCTTCTTCTTTCATCTTCGCAGCTTCCTGGGCCCACTTCTTTGCGTTTAGAGAAGATATCTGCTGCTTCAAAATAACCAGTTCCTGATCGTATCCTTTCAACTGTCTACTCAGGTTAGCTGTTGATTAATTTTTTATCTCATCAATTTGCGAATCAATTTTTGATATTTGTGAATCCAACTGCACTCTCTGTTTGATAAGATTGTCAGCTTGATTCATGAGTGATTTGACCTGTTGATCTACAGTGCCGTTAGCCTGTTGTTTAGCCTGGTTTATCTGCTCCTGGACACGGTCAGCCTTTTGCTGCAACGCTGAAATTTGAGACGAAAGGTCCTCGGCAAATACATTAGAACCAAAATTAATCAACAGC
Organism: Deltaproteobacteria bacterium; assembly: GCA_023474025.1. Taxonomy (GTDB): domain Bacteria; phylum Desulfobacterota; class Desulfomonilia; order Desulfomonilales; family Desulfomonilaceae; genus CAJBEZ01. The sequence goes on along the minus strand of JAMCYH010000111.1, from coordinate 17,561 downwards.
ACTGAGGCGGCAAATAAGAATATTGCGGCTTTTTTCATTGGGCAACTCCTCGAAAAGATTTGCAGGAATAGGCTACCACCTAATTCGAGACTCGTAATACCATATTTTTTATAAAAATCAAGATAAAAGATGATTTTCTTAATGTAATTTATTAATAAAAGTTGCTTATTTGTTTCGTATCTACTCCAGTTTAATAGGCTAACATATTGAAACATAAAGTTAACATAGTCGCTATTTAGCCAAACTTAGTCTACCTCACCATCAAACTATGATCTTTAGAATATGGGGGAATAGCGCTTAACGATACTGCGGATTAACAATGCGCCTCGTTAGAATTGTTTACGTTTGTTTTGAAGATCGGGAAGAAATTATATTTTTTTATTTCTTCAGAAAAATCCCATTTTTTTCATTTACATTCGGTGATTACGGTGATAGAGCACGCAAGCAAAGTACCGTTGAGACGCCTAAGCGATTTTAGTATAAAGTCGGACTGAAAATTAGGTGATGTGGCCCTTGTCACTGAAACTCCCCAATGAAGATTGCCACCGACAATTAGGATCCTTGTCAAGCATGACTGAATCCAGCTTTTCCAAATCTTGTCAGAAATCGTTCATCTTATTCCTGGTGAGTCTGGCCTGTTATATTCTAATTTGCTCCCAGTGTTTTTCAGCTGATGTTCCGATGCCCGGAGAGGAAAAATCCGGCTTTTTTTATACGATTACTCATTTTTCTCTGTTCGCCTATGGCGTTCTATTTTTGGTTTTTTGTCTGTCTGTCATTAATTTGTGGCTTCAATTCAAGCTGAATAGAGGATGGGCATGGCCCGCCCGTTTGTTGGGTCACATTTATCCGCTAGGTGGAATAATTCGGCCAATAGCCCAAGCATCAGGGAAAAGGGGACGTCATCACAGCAGACATCATGACCCAAACGCTTGTACAAATGGCGATTCTCTAGACGACGGAATTGTCGCTGTTAGGACCATCACTAAAGATGGCGCTCAAACCGTCCTGTTCCCTCCTACCCCACTGGATGGCGCTAACCATAATTTGCCCAGATTTGGTTCATCACCTCAAGAAAAGTTCCCTGAGCAGAACTTGTTAGAGACAAACGATACTGATTCTCCTCCAAACAAAGAATTCAGATTCTCCTCCGCCGTGGACATTCCTTCTCCAGAGGAAGTCGAACGAAGAGAAAGGGAAGGACTCGTTGTCTCGGGCACTGTAATTGGGCCTGATGGTAAGCCTGTGGAATATGCCGTAGTTTATTTGACCGATTCTGAAGGAAACAAAATTGGGCAATCTTGCCGTAGTAATCCGGAGAGCGGTTTTTTTAGGGTTCTCGTACACGAAGCTGGATCTTATTTCCTTCACGTTTATAAGCGCGGTTTTGCAATGGCTGGCAACAGACCTTTAACTATTCCCGCCGAATCAGGCAAAATCGATGGACTTGTTATTAACGTTGTTTCCCAGGGATGTGTTATTCAGGGACGAGCTATCCTTGAAGATGGCGTTACTCCGTTGCACAATATTCAGATAAACTGTGTTTGTAAGAGTGACGGTTTCGTGGAGGCTTCAAAAACTGATAGTAGCGGACAGTTCAGACTATTTAACGCGCCCATGAATTCGGAATGTTATCTGGAAGCCGTTGATCTCAACGGAAATGTTTTAGCAAGGACTGAACCATTTGAGACTGTTCAAAAAAGGCAAATCTATAAAGATGTTACTATTCCGGTAGTTCAACCAGTCCCTGACATCACTTCATCCGAGGTCTTCAACCCCTTTATCGAGCCGAAGGACGATGATGGAATAAATGACGATGTCCTAGCCGTTTCAGGCCCTTAGCACAAATGACGATGAAACCTCAGGAACTCGCATGCAAATGGTTTTAAGGTTCCACTTACTATACTTTTGAGTCGGTGGTCCTTAACGGTAGCCAGTATCTTCAGAGCTAACTCGGTCAACATCTCAACATTATTTAGCCTATCGAATTTATTCAGGAAAATTGATATACTAGCTTGAGCTGGGATATTTCGCAGCGCCCCATCAGGCGCGTTAAACAATGTTACTATTTCAGGAACGCCTATTATTTGGTTTTGAGTCAATCCTGTAATCCGAAGAAATTCGTTCAGACGAAATACGTTCAGACTATTCGCTACTGACAGGACTGAATCCAAACCGATGACTGGGATAACCAGGTCGACAAAATCGGGAATCACTGGTTCCGTTGCAATAGGAGATTTGACCGGTCGTCCGGCAGCGCCATCAGCTTCAATAATTACATGGTCAGCCCAAGAAAGCATGAGAAAAATCTGGTCCGAGGAAACCCCCAACAGCTTACCGCTGATTGGATCGAATTTCATACCCACTGACAAATGCCTAAGGGCTTGCACCTGGCTAATTATGTCATTAATTCCGGAAAAGATGTCCTCGATCAAAATTAGACCACCTGATTGATTTTTCTCGGGTGGAAAAATTTTGGTTGACGTAGTCGAAATTACTGTTTTGCCTTTATTGATAAGGTTTTTGGCGAGGGCATACATCAAGGTTGTTTTTCCACCAGCGCCGACAATGGCTATACTCCGACAGCTTGGATCAATTTCTAACGCTTCAACCAGATCCGGAAAAGCCCTGGATGTTATATCCATGTTTGTCACTGCTTCAAAACTGCGGTGGGAATTACTTGGCTCTTAACATGTTTTTCTATTCGGAGCCACCACTTATCGAGGGATTCAATTGATTGTACAGCCTTATTTGTTCGCCAAAAGAGAATTTGCTGTTTCTGGTTTCGCATTTCATGTTACGACAAAGCCTGCAACGGGATTCCGAACAGTTTTGACACATTTTACAGTCGTTACATGACCCCTTTTTGAAAGTTTCCTTTCTATCTAAACTTGATTGCATGAGTCGACCTCCGGTGATAATTTACAACCGCTTTCAGTCAAGTCAATTTGATTATATCAAAAGCCTGGCGCAAGAGAGGAAAAGACCTATGGAATCAGACATTTTGATGGAAACTAATTTTGAGGACCTGTCCTTAGTCGCCCGTGGCAAGGTTAGGGACATCTACAAAACACAGGAAAAGTTGTTAATTGTTTCGACGGATAGATTGTCGGCTTTTGACGTTGTTTTACCTGACCCAATCCCTCACAAGGGGGAAGTGCTTAACCAATTAAGTGTATTCTGGATGAAAAAAACAAGTCACATCGCGCCCAATCACCTTATAACTGATAGGGTAGAGAACTACCCTGAGGAATTAAAAAAATATTCCACGCACTTGAAAGGAAGAAGCATGCTTGTAAAAAAGGCTTCTGTATTTCCAGTGGAATGTATAGCGAGAGGCTATATAATCGGTAGTGGATGGACGGAGTATATGGCCAATGGGTCGATTAGCGGGATTCGCCTGCCAAAAGGGCTGAAGCAGGCCGAGAGATTGCCAGATCCGGTGTTCACTCCGTCGACAAAGGCAGAGATTGGTCAACATGACCAGAATATATCTTTCGATAAGGTTGTAAATTTGTTGGGGTCGGATACAGCAAAATGGTTACGGGACAAAACCCTCGAGATCTACAGATTTGGCTCAGCCTGGGCTGAAAAGCGCGGGATTATAATAGCAGACACCAAGTTTGAGTTTGGCGTGATTGATGGCGCTCTAGCCATTGTGGATGAGATTTTGACACCGGATTCTTCCCGTTTTTGGCCTATGGACCAATATAGAGTCGGAGTTTCACCACCTTCGTTGGATAAACAATATGTCCGGGATTATCTGGAAGAACTGAATTGGGACAAAAAGCCACCTGCGCCGGTACTTCCGGCCGAAGTTATTCAAAATACTTCGGAGAAATATTTAAGTATCTACAACATCTTGACGGGAAATGAGTTAAGGCGCTAGATCATAAAAGATTTCCCGGTTATACTAGCTTCGGTATTTTTCGGAGATGGAAATTCGGTTCAATTTATTGATGGCTTTCATCCCCCGCTTTTGGAGGAAATATGTATAAGAGCACCAAATTTATATTCGTTACGGGTGGTGTCTTATCTTCGTTGGGAAAAGGCCTGTCCGCTGCCTGTATAGGGGCGTTGATGGAGTGCCGTGGTCTTACGGTAACACTCTTGAAGATGGACCCATATATAAATGTAGACCCAGGCACTATGAACCCTTTTCAGCATGGAGAAGTCTTTGTAACTGATGACGGAGCCGAAACAGACCTTGACCTGGGACATTATGAACGTTTTACTCATGCTGTTCTGCGTCAAAAGAACAATTTTACAACTGGTCAGATATACGATGCCGTCATTCAGAAAGAGAGAAAAGGCGAATACCTTGGAGAGACAGTGCAGGTAATCCCCCATATCACTGACGAAATTAAGACAAAAATTCGAAGCTTGGGCAATGGTGTTGACGTGGCCATCGTCGAGGTCGGCGGCACAGTTGGCGATATTGAAAGTCTTCCGTTTTTGGAAGCCATACGGCAGTTAAGAGCGGACTTGGGGCCTCAGAATGTTTTGTACATACATCTAACGCTACTCCCTTTTATAAAGGCTTCGGGAGAGGTTAAAACCAAACCTACCCAGCACAGTGTTAAGGCATTAAGGGAAGTGGGAATTCAGCCTGACATATTGATTTGCAGGACTGAAAAACGGATAACTCGGGACATTAAAGAAAAAGTGGCTCTCTTTTGCAATGTTAGGCCTGAAGAGGTTATCGCTGCGGAAGATGTAAGTTGTATCTATGAACTGCCTCTTAAATTCCACGAGGAAGGACTGGATCAAAAAATCGTCGAGCATCTTAACATCTGGACCCGTGCGCCGCGATTAGATGGATGGCGCTCCTTTATCGATGCGGTGAACTCATTAAACAATTCCATAAACATCGGAATAGTAGGCAAGTACGTTAATCTTCACGAATCTTATAAAAGTCTTAACGAAGCTTTATTTGCAGGTGGAGTCAAAAACAGAGTCAGAGTGAATCTCAAATTTATTGACTCTGAACTCCTTTCAGCAAAGACGATGGATTCCGAATTTTTGGATGTGGATGGCATATTGGTGCCAGGAGGTTTTGGCTCAAGAGGAGTTGAAGGAAAAATTCAGGCAGTCAGGTATGCGAGGGAAAATAGGATCCCTTTTTTTGGAATATGTTTAGGTATGCAAATAGCCGTAGTGGAGTTCGCCAGAAATGTTTGCAGTCTTGCCGGCGCCAATTCTACCGAATTTGATCCCGACACGGCTTATCCTATAATCCACCTAATGGATGAACAGAGATCAGTAACCGACAAGGGCGGAACAATGAGGTTGGGAGCTTATGAATGCGTCATCCCCGAGGGATCCGCATGTCATAAGATCTATGGGACTAGTCAAATCGAGGAACGCCATCGACATCGTTATGAATTTAATCCTGAATTTAAAACCATTCTGGAAGAAAAAGGCCTTAGAGCTGGCGGGCTTTCTCCAGATGGAAAGCTGGTAGAGATGGTCGAATATGAAGATCATCCGTGGTTTATCGGGTGCCAGTTTCATCCGGAATTCAAATCTAAACCAATGGAGTCCCATCCGCTTTTCGCTTCATATATAGAGGCGTGTCTTCATTTTAAACTTCAGAAGAAACAAAATAGTGACTTCAAAAGTGATGCTGATAAGTCCTCGTTTCAAACAGGGGTCTGATTTCAAATCGACGTAGGCTTTATTTGGCCAGATTCTAAGCATTTAGCTTCAGAATTTTATAGGATGTTCGAACTTCCAGGTTTTATGGAGTTTTTCAATAATGGTTTACAGTTGTGATTCGAATGAAATGCCGGTTGGCCAGTTCAATATTTTAGATAGGAATTGTCTTTTTTTTATTGTCGGCCCTTGCGTAATTGAAACTAAAGAACTCACTCTAGAGGTTGCGACGGAAATCGCCCGTATTAGCAATGCCTACAAAATTCCCATGTTTTTCAAGTCTTCATTCGATAAAGCGAATCGCACTTCGGCGGATTCGTTCCGAGGACCTGGCATCGATGAAGGGCTGGAAATTTTGTCATGCGTCAGAGCAACTACCGGTCTACCAGTAGTCTCTGATATACATTCTCCTGACCAGGCCCAAAAGGTTGCCTCGATTCTGGATGTGATCCAAATACCGGCTTTTTTGAGTAGACAGACTGACTTGCTGATAGCGGCTGGAAACTCCGGCAAAACCATTAACATAAAAAAGGGCCAGTTTCAGGCCCCGCAAGATATGGAATATGGGATAAAAAAAATTTTAGCAACCGGCAATTCAAAGATTCTTCTCACTGAGCGCGGAGCTAGTTTTGGATATCGGGACCTGATTGCCGACATGCGATCCATAGTCAGGATGAAACCGTTTGGTTTCCCAGTCGTTTTTGACGCTACTCACTCGGCGCAATTCCCTGGCGCGGAATCTGGAAAATCCGGCGGAGATCGGTCTCTTGTGGCCCCACTTGCGCGCGCCGCCGTGGCGGCAGGCGCCGACGGGATATTTATCGAGACTCATCCGGATCCTGACCGAGCCTTGTGTGATGGACCAAATTCATTGCATTTAAAAGACCTGGAATCCCTAGTGTTGAATTTGATAGAAATTCATAAACTTGTTCCTCGTGACATATCGGACTCAATTGGCTTTGGAAAACGAAATTTCTCGATATCTGATTCCTGCAATTTGGTTGATCGGTTAAAATTGATAAAAGCAGTAATTTTTGATGTGGATGGCGTGTTGACTGATGGAAGCATTATTTTCGCTGGAAACAATTTGGAAATAAAGTGTTTTGATGTTAGAGATGGCCATGGCATCAAACTCGCCCTAAGGGGCGGACTTGAAATTGCCCTTATAACAGGAAGAAACTCGGATGTAGTGTCAAGAAGGGCTACCGACCTGGGTATCGAGAGAGTATTCCAGGGCATTTGGGATAAAAAGCCAGTAATGGAGAAGCTCTCTAAAGACTTAAATATAAAAAACCATGAAATCGCGGTGATCGGCGATGACGTGGTGGATATACCGATGCTCAAGCTCGCCGGACTTGCTGTTACAACTCCTGAGGCCCCTCTGGAAGTTAGAAGAGAAGTCCATTATGTCACCACGCATGCTGGTGGTCGAGGAGCAGCTCGCGAATTAATTGAGTTAATTTTAAAAGCCCAGAATAAATGGCGCTTGGTAACAGAGCGATATTATCAATAAATGTATGCCTAGTTGAATCGACAATTATTTGATATAATGCAATTAGAATTTGTTAAAATTGACAAAACCTTTTAACTGCTTTCATTAAAATACAATACGTTGGTTCAGGTTTGCCGCATGGATCACAAACATATTGAAAGGTATTACCGATTAAGGAACTTAAAACGGGCTTCTCAAATCATGGTTTTGGCGGCTATATTGATGCTTGTTTCAGGTTTGGCGGCTTCCCGTCTGATTCTTAAAAAAACCGATGATTTTGGCGCTTCTGAAGTTTCCAGTAATGGCAGCAGAATTAGTAATTTTACATTTTCGTCTTCGGGATTTCCTCGCTGGGACCTTCAGGCCACAAGCGCGCAAATATCGGATAACATGGATAAGGTCAAATTAAAGCTCCCGAAAGTGGTATATTATGGAGGTTTGGGCGGAGCAATTTACCTGGTGGCTGAATCCGGGAACCTTGATAAAAAGCGAGGCTTTGTATCCGCCAAGGGATCTGTAAAAATTAGGTACAAAGATTTTGAATTTGCTTCCAGTGATGTGGATTATTCTGAAGGTTCTTTAAATGCCGCTACTTCTTCTCCGGTGTCTCTCAATGGAGGTAACCTTAAACTAACGGGAAAAGGTTTAAAGCTATCAGTCGAAAAAGAAGAAATACATATCGAGCATGAAGTCAGGGCAAGCTTATTCAATGTTAAATGGGTTGGTCCGGGCAGAAAGCTCCCGATGTAAGATAAAGGTTTAATTATGCTTCGGGTCTTTCTGATAGCGCTACTAGTTACGGTTGTTTTATTGTCTCCCATCTGCAGTTTCTGCGAGAATAATCGTCCATCTGCTACCCTCTCTTCTGATCAACCAATCAATATTACTTCCAAAAGATTTTCGGCAAAAAACATTCCCGGGGGTAAAGAGGTCACGTTTGAAGCCGCCGTAAAGGTGCAGCAAGGGGACTTGATCCTAAGTTGCGACAGATTGGTCATAATCTATGATGACAAAATGGCTACCAGTCATTCCGGTTCTACCCGGAACCTTGCGACAAAAGAACTGCAAACCCCCAGTGGAATAAAATCAATCACAGCATTGGGAAATGTTAAGATAACCCAGAACGAAAGAATGGCAGTAGCTGGGAAAGCGATTTTTGATAACATCAAAAGAACCATCACTTTGACTGAAGGTCCACCAAGGCTTTGGCAAGGTCCTGACGTGTTGGCCGCTCAGACGATTATCATTTATCTTGATGAAAATCGTACTGAATTGTTAGGCGGCGATGAATCCTTGATAACTGCGATAATTAACCCACCAAAGCCCAAGAAGGATAAGGAGAAATAGTTACGGCCGATAGAGAGCTCAGAGCTCGAGACCTGATCAAAGAATACGGAGGCCGTCGGGTAGTTGATCATGTAAGCCTCCGCATTGCTTCTGGCCAGGTAGTAGGGATTCTAGGACCCAATGGAGCGGGGAAAACTACTACTTTTTACATGATGACTGGTTTGGTCAGGCCTGACAAAGGAGCTATTTTTCTAGATGAACAGGATATTTCGGAATTACCTGTATATTTAAGAGCAAGGCTGGGAATAAGTTACTTGCCTCAGGAAACTTCGGTATTTCGCAAGCTTACCGTGGCACAGAACGTTATGGCAATTCTCGAAACTGTGGAAACGAACAAAAGCAGAAGATCGGCAAGACTTGAAGAGCTTTTAGCTGAATTGGATATATCCAGTTTAAGAAACCAACTTGCAGAAAGTCTGTCTGGTGGTCAAAAAAGGAGATTGGAAATCACCAGGGCATTGGTAACGCAACCTAGCTTTGTACTGCTAGATGAGCCATTTGCCGGTTTAGATCCAATCGTAATCCTGGAAATTCAGAAGATAATTGTCAAACTTAAACAGAGTGGGATCGGCATAATCTTAACCGATCATAATGCTAGAGAAATTTTAGGGGTCTGTGATAGAGTATATCTTTTGGACAAAGGTCGCATCCTTGAAGAAGGTCCTCCTGAGTTAATCGCAGGAAGTGATCGCGCCAAAACGGTTTACCTGGGCAAAAAATTCAGCATGTAACACAGTCGTAAAAATATGGTCCTTCAAATTAGACAGCAACTGCGTCAAATCCAGCAACTGGTTATGACGCCTCAATTACAACAGGCGATAAAACTCCTTCAGTATAACCATCTTGAAATGGTCAACGCCGTAGAGCAGGAACTTAAGGAAAATCCTGTCCTGGAATCAACCAGTTTCGATGACCCGTTCACTGATCAGGAATCTCCCGAAAGAGACGACCTAAAATCTTTGGAAGACCTTACAACTGAACTGACCAATCCGGCCGCCGAAGCATTAACCGCCGACTGGGATAGTTATCTGGAAAACTATGGAGGAGATTATTTACCGCCTAACCGGGATTATTCGGACCGTCCCAGTTTTGAAAACCTCGTCTCATACAAGAATAGTCTCTTCAAGTACCTCTTGGAACAGCTTAGACTTAGTAGGATTGAAGGGGGGGAACGCGTTATAGCGCTGGATATTGTGGGAAACCTCAATGATGATGGTTACCTGGATGTTTCAATAGAGGATCTTGCTTCAAATTCCAATGTGCCACCAGAAAAAATCGAGTCGGTTTTGAAGAAGGTTCAGGAATTTGAGCCCACAGGAATAGCTGCAAGAGATTTACGTGAATGTTTACTCATTCAGGCAAGATCTTCAGAAAAACCCAATGAATTGGGCATAAGGATTCTAGAAGAAGGCTTTGAATTGCTCCAAGCCGGAAAGATTGAGGCCCTTGCTCGTAAGATAAAGGCATCATTAGAGGATACTCAAAACGCAGTTCATTTTATCTCTACTTTGAACCCAAAACCGGGACAAATTTTCGGCGGCTCAGATACTGTTTATATAGCCCCTGATATATTTATTTTCAAGGTTGGAAACGACTATTCCATAGTGCTTAACGATGATGGATTACCAAGACTCAGAATAAGCTCGCTTTTTCAAAAACAACTTCACAATGGATCTTCTTCTTCTACTACAAAGGATTATCTTCAGGAAAAGATGCGTGGAGCGATGTGGTTGATAAAAAGTATTCATCAGCGCCAACGAACCATTTACAAAACCACTCAATCCATATTGAAATTTCAAAGGGACTTTTTTGACAAAGGAATTGATTATCTGAAACCACTTGTGTTGAAAGATGTCGCTGATGATATAGAGATGCATGAATCTACAGTTAGCCGGGTAACGTCAAACAAGTACGTTCATACGCCAAGAGGTATTTTTGAGTTAAAATTCTTTTTCAACTCAGGGATAAGACACGGAAGCGAGGAAATAGCGTCTGAATCCGTAAAAAACCACATTCTAAGGATCGTTAGGTCGGAGGATTCCAAATCACCCGTTAGCGACAAACAAATAGTGGAGGAGTTGGCTAAGCTAAATATAACCATCGCCAGAAGAACGGTGGCAAAGTATAGAGAGATGCTGGGCCTTCCTCCATCTAGCAAAAGAAAGAACAAATTTTTATAAACAAATAGGCCAGACCGATTTGTTTAAGGAGGTTTAAAAATGCAAGTTTCCGTAACTTTTAGACATATGGAGCCTTCAGAGGCCCTCAAAAACTATGTCCAGGACAGGACGACCAAGTTGACGAAGTACATAGACAAGCCCATGGAGAGTCAGGTCACTCTGTCAGTCCAAAAATTTCGTCAAATGGCCGATGTCGTTATAAATGCAAATGGCCTTAGAATATCTGGCCAGGAAACTCATGAGGACATGTATGCCGCTATAGATCTGGTCATGGATAAAATGGAGAGGCAGGTCAAAAAATACAGGGAAAAGATCAGAAAACACAAACCATTACAGGGCAAAGAACTTAAATGGCGAAGGGAGATTTATGAACCCGAAAGCTTTGAGGACGATAAAGAACCTGTCATAATGAGAACAGAGAATTACTTTATTAAACCAATGTCCGTTGATGAAGCTGCGATGCAGATGGACCTTTCCCATCAGGATTTTCTTGTATTCAACAATGCCTTAACTCAGACGATCAACGTGGTTTATAGAAGAAAAGATGGAAACTACGGATTGATAGTGCCTCAAAGCGCTTGATACATGATGTATTTTGTGTTTCACTGCGAATCAGGCTTTTGGCCTTCTACTTGCGAATAGCTTATACAAGTTACCTTTTTCAAGAATGCGCCTGTTTCTAACTTCTACTGACTTAATACAAGGGTGTAGGAAGCCTACACCCTTTAAATTGTCATATATGTATAAAGAAACAAACAAGAGAGTTTTCATATGAGGATATCAGACTTCCTCCGTAGTGATTGCGTGATTGCGTCTATGCAGGCTTCTTCAAAAGATGAAGCCTTATTGGAACTATTGACTCCAATTCTGAACGCCAATCCGCACCTCGATAAAAAGGGGATATTTCAAACCATCCTAGAAAGGGAAAGACTCGGAAGTACTGGGCTGGGAGGTGGAGTTGCGATACCTCACGGCAAGTTTGAAGGCATGGAAAAGTTAGCCGCCAGTTTTGGGAGAAGTCAAAAAGGGATTGACTTCTCGTCCATGGATAACAAACCGGCTTATCTGTTCTTCATGGTAATAGCTCCCAAAGATTGCGCAGGTGACCATTTGAAAGCACTGGCCAGAATCTCAAGAATCTTCAAAGACCCTCTTTTGACCAATAATTTAAAAAATGCCGAAGACTCAGATCAAATTTTCAGACTACTTGAGGAAAGTGACCTCAAGCTACCTTAATGTTCGGTGTTTTCAAGGATATTGGCTGATGGTCCCCCCTCTCCGTGTCTTGGAATCAAGAATCTGCCTTGTAAGCGCAGAGATCTCCACACATAGTACAGGTTTCATGGTCTTCCGAGCATGTTTGGGACCGAATTCTCCTTGCCAGTTCTGGCGACAAGGCCAACCTAATTTGTTCAGGCCAATTCCGGTTTTTTCTTGCAAGACTCATGTCCCTGTCCCATTCCCACGCGCCCTTAATTCCTCGAGCTATGTCTCCGGCATGCCCTGCAATTCTAGCTGCGAGAACGCCGGTTTTAACATCTTCGACATTGGGTAATCCCAAATGTTCAGATGGAGTAACATAGCAAAGGAAATCGGCTCCGTGAGTCGCTGCAATAGCTCCTCCTATTGCCGACGTTATATGATCCATGCCTGGCGCAATATCAGTGACCAGAGGACCAAGAACATAAAACGGCGCGTTATCGCATAGCCTCTTTTGTAGCATCATTTGTGCAGGAATCTGATCCAACGGAACATGCCCAGGTCCTTCGATAATGGCCTGTACACCTCTTTCCTTGGCCAGACGGTTGAGATGACCTAATGTTATTAACTCCTCTATCTGGGCTCCATCCATCGAATCCGCTATTGCTCCAGGCCTCAAACCATCACCTAAACTCAGCGCCATATCGTATTTCTTGCATATTTCCAAGACTTCTTCATAGCGTTCATATAGGGGGTTTTCTTTTTTATTGACTCTCATCCATCGAGCAATAAAACTACCGCCTCGACTTACTATTCCACAGACGCGCGGCCTTTTTTCAAGATTTTCTAGGGCCTTCCAATTTACACCACAGTGAACAGTAACGAAACTGATGCCATCTTCACCATGCAATCTTATAGCATCAAGCATCTGCTCACCTGTCATTTTTTCCGAAGCCCCAAACTCTCGAACCGATGTAACTATCGCTTCATAAATCGGAACAGAGCCAACTGGAATTGGGGATTCATTTACAATCTTTTTCCTGACTGATCTGAGGTTTCCACCGGTGGACAAATCCATTACTGCATCAGCGCCTGCTTCAACAGCAGCCTCGAGTTTTTGAATTTCGAGCGTTTCATCTACGAGATCAGGTGAAGTTCCGATATTGGCGTTGACCTTGATCTTTAAACCTTCTCCTATGGCAACACCCTTCCCCGAAGGGGAAGGTTTAAATATAATGGCCCTTCCGGAATCTAGTTTTTCTTTAAGCCTCTCAGGCGGTATCCCTTCGCTGTAGGCTATCTGTTCAAGCAAATTGTTCAATCCAGCCTCTCCAATTTTGTAAGTTTGAAGTAGTATATGAGTTAAACAAATAATTGTCCACATTCGTTTCGACAGCAAATTTCTGGTAAAATTGTGGCTCTCTACGTGTAACTAATTCCTTTATCAACATTCTCTGAGCAGGAGGAATCGTGTGGCTACTGATCATAGAGGTTTTCAGGCCCTTGTCGGAAGTTCTGTAGCAATTTTTTGGCCAGGCGCTTTCATTTTCGGGTTCCCCGGGGTAATGGCCCCCTATTGGGGCCGATCATTCGGGGTAGGACATGGACCGATCGGGGCAATCATGTTTTTTGTTCTAGCGGCTGTGGGCCTATTCATGTTTTTCGTGGGGAAATGGCAGAACCGTTTGGGCATTCGAAACTTGGTCTCGGTAGGCGCGGTGTTATGCAGCGCCAATGTCCTCGTCTTACTAATAGCCGATAGCATCTGGTGGATTTATTTGTGGGCTTTTATAAATGGCGCGGCGTCCTGTTTTATCTTACTGCCTACGCTGACCTCCGTACAGCAATGGTTTCCCCAGAAGCGAGGACTGGTTTCCGGCATCGTAAATTTGATGTTCGGTTTATCCGCCGCCATCATGGCGCCTCTGTTTGGAATTTTGATTGAACGTATTGGTTATTTTGGGATGATCGGGATCCTAGGCCCCATATCGATGTTGACCGGATTAGTAGCTGTTCAGTTTACCGCTCCGCCTGCAAGTTTGTCTATTGTTAAAGTCCCTGTTTTGAAAACTGCGAACAATGTACCAAAAAATGAAACGATGACGACGCTCCAAATTATAAAAACCCGGAACTTTCGGTTGCTTTGGTTTACTTGGGCATTGCAAGGGGCGGCAGGCATATCCATGGTCACTTTGTCCACCGGTTATGGTATGGCTCGGGGTTATTCCCTGGAATCAGCGATCTTCATGTTAACAGCGTTTAACCTGGCTAGTGGAGGTAGTAGACTGATTAGTGGCTATCTCTCTGATAAAATAGGACGAAATGTTACCATGAGTTTGTCTTTCGGATTTGCGGCCCTGGCATATTTTTGTCTACCGATGATTAATTCATTACCGATGCTGACATTGCCGGCTATCTTGATCGGATTCGCTTTCGGGACACTGTTTGCAGTTTCGGCCCCTTTAGTTACAGATTGCTTTGGTATGATTAATTTTGGAGCTGTGTTCGGGCTGGTGTTCACCGCCTACGGGTTTGTCGCCGGTCCTCTGGGAGCTACTCTGAGTGGATACCTGCTGGATAGGATGGACGGCAACTATAACGTCGTATTCGGATACTTGGGGTGCTTTTGCGCCATTTCAGCAGCTTTAATCTGGTCAGTTAGACCCACAGCTCCTGAATAGCGTCAACCCGTTCCAATATGTAGGATGACAATTTTGAACCGTTTGAATGTCCAGCAGGATTTCGTATTTGTTCTGGCTTGAAGAGATAAAATCATAGGTGGCTTCTCTAGGCTCCACCCAATTGGTATCATCTACGAGCACTATACAGTTACTTGAAAAGAAAGGCTCAGCTAAACGAAGCCCCTTTAACTGGTTCTCGTAATCGTGAGGTCCATCATAAATATAAAATCCTATGCTCCCTGTGTGAATGTTTTTTAGGTAATCAGAATAATCCATGTCGTAAAAATGATGTAGAGGTCCGCTGAATCTTTGAAACGTTTTGAGAAAACAATCTCTTGGACCACCAAACTGCGAGAAATTGTCAACACCAACACAAAACTTGTTCTCATTTCCAACAGTCCCCGAAAAAAAAGTAAAACCGAACCACACTCCCACGTTTAGGAAAGTTTCATTCAGTTTCATCTCGGACACACCACGATTGATTATTGCCCCAATCGCCGATGTAGACATTCGTGGAATAGTAAGCAGTCTTTTCAGGTTTGATGTGACTTCAGGATACTCTTCCGGACAGCTGGTGTTAATCAGGTCGAACCATGCGCCTAATCTTTCGGGTATACCCATTTTTCCGGATGTTAATATTTTTGACAATCGCGACTCATAATATGAATCGGAAATTGGTAATTGAACGTTGGGTTTTATGAATCGAAAAGAGAACCCTTTTACATAGTCAGAGTAATTCATTCCTGCAATTCCCATTAAGGTTTTAGGTTAGAGCCAGCGCAACGGTAAAAAACGCCGCATTTTTTGAATCTGAGGGGCCGAAAAATGTCAAATGGTTCAAAATTGGGGTCATAATAGAAACGACCCTGCCCAGTCGTTATAGTTTTCTGAATCAAGACATCCATAATATTGGCCGGTTTGTTCCAGATACTGAAGCCCTCTTTTTTGTCCGGGAGATACCGCGCGATCTGTCCATCTCTATGAGGCATATTCTATTAATTTAAAACAGGCTTTCTAGCGTCAGACGCTTCAGCTGTAAAAAACCGGTTGATCCTAAACTGATTGCAAATAGAACGATTAAGGAAATCAAGATAACATTAGTAGTCTTCCGAAAAACCTAAAAGATAACGTTCAAGCGGTCCCAAAAATTCAAGACCTAGCCTGTTCAGGTATGTCCAGACGACTCTGGCTTTAAGGCGAGACGACCATGTGATTTTTCAGGCAAGAAAATATATGTGTCATCATGACTTTCAACCAACTTGAGAGTTAACATCCCGACAGGCTCTCAAGCCTGTTCACTGGCAATAGCTTCAGGTTCAATCAGAAATTCAAGAACTACTGTATCGTTGGGGGGTCACCTCCAGAAAATTGAGCATAACAAAATACTCGACTCCCAGGCCATATACGCTGATGTCCCGCAGGTCAGCGGAATAATTTCCACCATCTGCTGAAATTATAGGCGCATTTGGGATTCGCACGCGGTCTCCTGGGATTCTGCGATTGTCTCCAAGTTTGGGCATAGACAGATCGTCCACTATTGGACCAGTAATATAGTCTGCATCAATTCCATTTCTTTTTCAAGGGGTTAATAGGGCGACATTGGCCCGAAGCGTTTTATGATCAAAATTGTGTGGGTGGGCCATCAAAATATGCTATTCGATTTTCGTTTGAGCGTACTTTCGAAAAAACTATGGACAAAGAGGATGTGGAGGATTAATGTCTTTCGTAGTTACCACATTGCTGATCATTATTCCATATAATGGAACATAGCTCGAGGATGCATCGTATAGAGCTAAAATGACAAAGTTAACATCCCTGGAAAAGGCCCTTAAACTTTTTGACGCCGTAGCTAAAGCCAAGAACATAGGTTTACGTGATGTCGCCACGGAATTGGGGTTCCCTCCGTCCACAGTGCACCGCCTTCTTGGCGTCCTAACGGCCTCTCGTTATCTGAAACAGGACCCAAAAACCAAAAAATATCAACTGTCATTGAAGTTTCTGGAGATGGCCGCCGCAGTTCGAGAAAATCTGGACGTCATAACCGTAGCCCGACCTCACATGCTTTTTCTAACACAAGTAACTTCGGAAACTGTAAATCTGGCCTTTTTCGAGGAAACCGAAATAGTTTACGTAGATCAGATAGCAAACTCTGACTCCTTGTTACGGATGTTCACTCGAGTCGGCACCAGGGCGCCACTTTATTGTACAGGGGTCGGCAAAGCATACCTCGCTTATCAACCAAAACGGTTTGTTTCCGAATATTGGAGCGCTGCCTGTAAGAAACGATATACCATTAAAACGATTGTAGATGAAGCTGAACTGGAACGTGAACTGGAGACTATCCGTCAACTTGGCTATGCTGTGGATGACGAGGAAATGGAGATCGGGGTCCGTTGTGTGTCTGCCCCTATCCGACAACATTCAGGAAGTGTAGTTGCTGCGATAAGTATTTCAGGTCCTAGCTCGAGATTAACCTCGGAGAGAACCCCTGTTGTCGGGGATTTGGTTCGAAAAACTGCGGCAGAGATTTCTGCCGATCTTGGTTATACTAACATGGGGCCGGCTGGAACGTAAACGTTACATCTCTGGTTATTTGGGCCGTTTCAGAGCACACGATTTCCAGGAATCCGGGTGGCCTTGGGAGTTAACCCAAAAAATCGATAGGTTAAAGGAGTATTTTAGCATGCCTAAAATGAGTGCCATGGACGCTGCGGTTTCTATACTCTACGATGAAGGAGTCCGTCACATTTTCGGGATCCCCGGAGCCGGGATTCTACCTTTTTACCAATCCCTTAAAAACCAGGCGAAAATTAAACACATGGTTTGCCGTCACGAAGAAGGCGCCATCCATATGGCTGACGGATATGCCCGCGCTATCGGGAATATAGGCGTATGCGCCGCCACCTCAGGTCCTGGGGCCTCGAATTTCATTACAGGTCTTGAATTTTTGGGACCGCTTGAACGTTATCTTTTAGGTTTTTCGGAAGACTACTAATGTTATCTTGA
>JAMCYH010000144.1:9621-14896 GCA_023474025.1 Deltaproteobacteria bacterium | reverse complement strand
GAGATTCTACTTCAGGGAAGACAGAAAGCAGCCTCTTTCTAGCAGATTGGACGCTTTGAAGGGGGTCATATTCCATTCAAAATTAGGAACCGCGTTCTAAAGAAATCGAAAACTTCAGATTCGACATCTTCGCGGGACCTGGTCACTTTGGATCCTACCAGATCAATGGCCTGTTTAATTAACCACTCGAGGGAAACCTTCCATTCGTGACGCATGAGGATTTGTATTATCGACAGGGCGTGTCTTCTCAAGGCGTAAGGGTCTGCGGCCCCGGACGGAATCAGACCAACGCTGAAACATCCGCATATTGTGTCCATGCGGTCGGAAATTGACAGTATAGCGCCGACTATGCCTTCGGGCAAGTCGTCACCAGCTCTTGTTGGCAAATAGTGTTCCCGTATCGCGGTAGCCACCTCATCGGTCTCACCATCCAATCTTGCATAATAGCTACCAATAATTCCTTGCAGTTCCGGAAATTCGTAAACTATTCCCGTTTCCAGGTCGCACTTGCACAATGAAGCGGCGCGATCAACGATTTGAGCCTTTTCGGGGGCCCACATCTTGGCAAGCATCGCCGCTATGGCCGAAAACCTCTGTACCTTTTCAAATGCGGTTCCTAATTTTGAATGGAATATGACCCCCTTCAAAGCGTCCAATCTGCTAGAAAGAGGCTGCTTTCTGTCTTCCCTGAAGTAGAATCTCGCGTCCTCGAGTCTGGCCTTCAGCACTCGTTGGTGGCCTCTACGGGAAACATCTTCGTCTCTTACTGGTGTGTTGTTGATCGCTATAAACCTGTTTGTGATCCTTCCCTGGCTATCCTGAAGGCAAAAATATCTCTGATGTTTTTTCATACACGTGATGAGAATTGACGCTGGAAGTTCAAGAAAATCTTTTGGAAACGAGCCCACTATGGGATAAGGACTTTCAACAAGGAATGTGACTTCTTCCAAAAGGGTTTCATCTTCGAACGGAACAAAGCCCTCCGATTCAGCAATGAGCGCCACTTCGTCCTTTATCATTGCAGAACGTTTTTCAAAGTCGATTTCTATCCCCTGTTCAGCCAACTTTTCCCTGAGTTCGTTGAAACACGAAACGTTAAAATTTCCAGGATGAACAAATCTGTGACCGAAGCTGGAATTGCTGGTGGCGACGTTCCCGAAAACAAAAGGGATTGTCCTTCCGTTGAAAATTGCTAAGACCCAGTGGACAGGTCTAACAAATCTGGTGTCAAGATCCATCCAGCGCATGGTCTTGGGAAAATAGATTTTCTCGAGGAGCTCCGGTACGGCTGAAGAAAATGTTTCTAATGTAGATCTGCCATCCTCTACCTTCCTCACGCCGACAACCTCACCTTTCGGAGTCTGGACTTGGATCAAATCCTCAACTGCAACCCCCTGACTCCTGGCGAACCCCGAAGCGGCCTTCGTAGGCGCACCGGATTCGTCATAGGCTGAAGCTACCGGCGGTCCAGTTTTTTCGAATGTTTTGGAATCAGACATGTCCGCCACATTCGAAATTCGAAGAATCAGGCGTCTGGGAGTAGCGAACGTTTCAATTGAACCATGGGCGATCAGAGAATTTTCCAAGAAACGTGAAAACAGCTCGGTTAGTGATTTTAACGCGGGTTTGATATATCCAGCAGGGACTTCTTCAATCCCTATCTCAAGTAAAAACTCACCATTCATAAGTTCGCCCTTCATTGCTAAGATTGAGTGTTCTGCTCTCTAATTAGCGGATATCCCATGGTTTGTCGCTGATTCAGGTATGCTTCAGCGGCTTTTCTGGCCAGATTTCTTACCCTATGTATGTAAGATGTCCGTTCAGCTACACTTATGGCTCCTCTAGCGTCCAAAAGGTTGAAAACATGTGAGCACTTCAAACAGTAGTCGTAACCAGGTAGCGCCAACGGTTCATCACAATCCAGCAAGGCCTGCGCCTCCGTCTCATACATGGAAAAGAGGTTAACCAACATCTGAGCGTCGGCTCTCTCAAAATTATAGAATGAACCCTCTACTTCGGATCTGTGATGAATATCACCATATGTGATTGTTTTGTTCCATTTCAGATTGTAAACACTTTCCACACCCTGAAGAAACATGCAGATTCTTTCAAGGCCATATGTCAACTCCACGGATACCGGCTTGAGATCGAAACCACCAGCCTGTTGGAAATATGTGAACTGGGTTATTTCCATACCGTCCAGCCAAACTTCCCAACCTACTCCCCAAGCCCCTAGAGTTGGGGATTCCCAATCATCCTCAACAAATCTTATATCGTGAAAAAGAGGGTCTATCCCTAGAGAAACCAACGATTCAATGTACAGACTCTGAATCTCGAGAGGTGACGGTTTGAGGATTACCTGATATTGATAGTAGTGTTGCAGTCTGTTGGGATTTTCTCCGTATCTGCCATCTGTGGGCCTCCTCGATGGCTCCACGTACGCCACGTTCCAAGGTTCGGGTCCTAAAACTCGAAGAAAGGTGGCAGGGTTCATTGTTCCAGCGCCTTTTTCAACGTCATATGGCTGCTGGATTACGCAACCATGATCCGCCCAAAACCTTTCCAGACTGAAAATCAATTCTTGAAATGTCAGCATGATCCAAACCTTCCCGCGTTAGATTATCTATCGACCGTTCAGCCCCTGCATGTTTAGAGTCCGCTCAACTTTCCTTGGTAACATTAGACGTTTTGACAAGTCAAGCTTCACCTCGAAGTTTGATTAATGTTGCACATGACGCTATAATCGACCGAAATTGAGACAATTTCAAAAAACGGAAAGAAGTATGACGAGAAAAGATCTCTGCTTTTGCTTTAGTTTAGTGTCATTACCCATGATGATTTTGTCCCTCACGAGTCCTACATACGCTCAGGACCATCGAGTTGATGTCCAAAAACTGAAAACAATGATTGATAAGGCAAAATATGAGGAAGTTATCAAATTGACCTCTCCTCTCCAGGCTGCAGCGCCGAACTCTAAAATACAGTTTTATCGCGGACTGGCGTATTCCGGGTTGGCGAAGTTCCCCAAAGCTGTCAAGGAGTTTTCGGATGCGATCCTCTCAGATCCCTCGAATCCAGACTATTATTTTCACAGGGGTTTGGCCTTCACGAAAAACGGCCAGGTTCATGAGGCCGTATAATCTTCCACCGCGTCCTTGAATCTCAAACCTAATAACATCTCAGCCTTGAATTTACGGGCTAAAGCCTTTCTGGTTACGGGTGACATGGGTAAGGCAATGGACGACATTAACAAAGCGATTGGGTTGGCTCCCTCAAGACCCGAACAATACAAGTTGAGGGCTGACATTTTATCGAATTCAGGAGATTTCAAGAACGCGGTGGAAGATTATAATAGAGCTATCAGCATCTCACCCAATGACTCGGGGACATTCAACAACCGAGCCGTAGCGCTGGCAAACCTTAACAGGTCTAAAGAAGCTATAGAGGACCTGAATTCGGCCATGGAAATTTCGACAACCAGATCAAATTCTACCGCCACTCCTATTTTCCAGGGGTCGCAATGGTAGAAATTCCTTTACATCTGAATCTCGCATCAATGAACTATTTTTCATCGACTTATTTGTCAATACATTATAAAAACTTAAAAATGTGATGTTTTTATCAGCTTTTTGAATATTCAAGATTCATGTGGGATCCACTTTGTGAAAAAACGATCATGAGGTCTCGGTATCTGTAATGCGTGAACAATATGACAAACGGGTAATAATTATTGGGGGTGGAATTGCCGGTCTAGCTACAGCTAAGCTGCTTTCAGAGCAAAACATCTCCTTCACTCTAGTTGAAAAGTCTGAAAGGTTGGGTGGTCATACTAGGGATTGGGCTTGTATGGCCACGGACACGTGTAAGAAGTGTCACTGTTGTTCTGTGTACGATTTCGAGGACGTTGTAGCGTCTTCTCGGGCTTCCCGGATACTGGTTCGCCACGAATTGGCTTCCGTCATGAAAACAGACGCTGGAATCAATGGTGTCAAACTACGGGACCTTGAATCTGGGGCTGAAAAGGAAACCCCAGCATCCTCAGTTGTTATAGCTGTGGGTTTTGAACCGTTTAATCCTTCAGACAAGGGGTTTTGGGGCTATGGGCTGCATAGTGGGGTAATCACGCTGACTGAACTAAATCAACTTATTCGACTCAACGAACTTGACAAGCTGCGACGTATTGACGGGGCCCCGGTTAATTTGGCTTTTTTCCAGTGTGTGGGGTCACGCGACAAGAGTATTGGATCAAACTATTGTTCCCAGTACTGTTGCTCAGCCGCTATCAGAGCAGCCTTGAGGTGCTTGCACGAATACCCTGATACGACGGTTTCGATTTTTTATATCGACCTGCAAATTTCGGGCAAGACTGGTCAGTTACTTATAGAAGAGGCGGAGAAAAAGGGTGTCCGCTTTCTGCAAGGTGTCCCGGGTGAAATCTTGCCGCTTGAGGATGGCGGATTGAAGGTAATCTTTCAAAGAGAAGAGTATAATGTCACCGAGCGTTTCGACAGTATCATATTATCAGTTGGGCAACATCCAGCTCCTTCGAATGCAATAATATCTGGTATCACCGGAGCGCCACTGAACGAGTTTGGTTTCTTTCGAACCAAGTCCACGCTCGATACAGCCAGGACTACCGTTGATGGCGTTTATCTATCAGGAACATGTTCCGGACCGGCAACCATCCCGGATGTAGTGTTAAATGCCGGAAAAGTTGTTTCGGCCATACTTGAGGATATCAAAAAGACTATTTGAGGGAATTATGGTCAGCACGCTTCAAGGAGATATACTCCAGGATTCAATCCCCAGTTCGACGGTTCTGGTTGTAGGTGATGGGCTCACCGCTTCGATAACGGTTACGGCCGCCAAGTCTTTAGGCTTGGACGTCCTTAAAGCTGAATTCGGCTCAAAATCTTCCGTACTGTTTAACAGTTGTGGGAATGGAGATTTTTCTACCGAATTGAATATACAGGAGCAACCTGATCCAAGATCGGCACAAATGCGAATCGCTGCGCCAATTAGGGTGTTTTCTACAGAACGCGGATTCACCGCAATTTTTAAAGATGGTCGTAGAACCGAGTTTGGCGCTGTTATTATTGCCACGGAAGGGAAATTGAAATCGGCGCCCAAGGATCTTCCCGAAGGAGTGACAGTTATAACGCCAGGTTTCCCGGGCCTTACGATGGGATCCTGCGTCTGTTTTTTACTTGATTACGGCGAAATGACTGATCCATCGATAGGAATGAGCTCGATACGAGCGGCCATTGGAAACAAA
>JAMCYH010000144.1:0-9611 GCA_023474025.1 Deltaproteobacteria bacterium | reverse complement strand
GGTTCAAAACCCACAGCTATAACAACTGAGGATGCTGGGGTTTCCTTTTCAGCCCCAGATTCAAGGTCCCGTAGTTTGACACCATTGATTCCAGCGTCTGTTTTTTACTTGATTACGGCGAAATGACTGATCCATCGATAGGAATGAGCTCGATACGAGCGGCCATTGGAAACAAACAGGCTGGTGGAAATTCCTACGTTTTACTGCGCCATGCGCCAGTCAAAGGACTATTGGGAGAAACGTTGTACGAAGAAGCTCGCCTTAGCGGAGTGAGGTTCCTAAGATATGGGGACAAGCTACCTAGATTTGAGCATTTATCGAACACAGACAGGTCTTCTGTGAATTTTAGAGTATCGATTTGGGATATTGTTGAATCAGGAGATGAAATTGTTTTTGACACAGATCACGTATTTGTCGGCGTCAATCTCGAACCAACCGATATTCCCGCTGGATTTAAAGATCTTCTTAGTCTTGAGATGGACGATCGAGGCTTCCTGATCCAAAATAATGTCCATTGTCTTACTGGTAAATCATTTCGCAGGGGCGCTTATTGCGTAGGGCCTTCTGCGGGATATGTGGATCTGGCCGAAACCGTTTTGACCGCACATGCCGTAGCCGCAGACGCCGCGTCGTGGTTAAGTTTGAATGAGACACCCCCCTGCGAAGAAAAAATGTCAGTCACCGAACAATGCATCAGGTGCATGACATGTCTTAGACTGTGCCCATATTCAGCAATCACAATAAATGCGGAGCCGTCCAAATCGAAAATTAAGGTTTCACAGACCAGGTGTTTGGAGTGCGGAATATGCGTCGCGGAATGTCCTCGAACAGCCCTCGACTTGGTCGGCTTTTCAGAACAAGAGTTT
The DNA here is from genome assembly GCA_023474025.1 of Deltaproteobacteria bacterium. Lineage (GTDB taxonomy): Bacteria > Desulfobacterota > Desulfomonilia > Desulfomonilales > Desulfomonilaceae > CAJBEZ01. The sequence goes on along the minus strand of JAMCYH010000144.1, from coordinate 8,745 downwards.
TCATCGTTCGTGGAAAGCCTTAGAGCAAATAAATCGATTGATAAGGTGGCAGTTTTTGGCTGTCATCGTTCGGCGGGCCACGCAATTTCCGAAGTAAATCTTCCCGGGAATGTGTTTTTTCCCCCGGTTTCATGCGCAGGACGTTTGTCGGAATCAATTTTGTCCAGCACGCTCACAACAGGTGTAAAAGGGATTTTGATTCTAGGTTGTCATCATGGAAATTGCCGGTCGAACAATGGGACTGATTTGAGCAAAGCGCGTATTGAGGCTATCTCCAACAAACTTAGCAAGGTTTTTCACAAATTGCCTTCCATCTCATACAAAACCATGGCTGCAAATGAAGCTTCAAGAATGCTAAAGCTTGTTCATGACTTTTCAAAGGCGGTCGTTGGAAATTCAGAATGAAATCCCGCTGTCTGTAAATATCTGGCGAAAAACGCCTGTTATGGAGCAAGAAATGATTCCTGAACCTCTAGTCATTTCATCCGAAACATTGAATCAAATTGGCGACTCCTCGGTAAAAGGAGATCTGGACATTTGTGTAACCTGTGGCCAGTGTGTCTCTCGCTGCTTCTTGACCCATGACTATCCTGACATGAACCCGAGAAAAATAATCCGTAAAGCTTTGTTTGGTCGCGCACAGGAAATCATCGATTCGGAATTCATTTGGGCATGTACACTGTGCGGAAGATGCACTACCGATTGTCCAAAGAACATCAGTATGGATATCCTGATACGGCGACTCCGAGGGCTTGCGTGGGCCCAGGGGAAAGCTCCAAAAAGACTTTGCGAAGGTATCGAAAAGATTAGAGAATTTGGAAACAATACCGGTGTGGATTCTGAGGAATTCCGGGACACTGCCGAATGGATTGCTGAAGAGTGTGAGGAGGAACTCCAGGAGATATCGGAAGAGGCAAGTAATGTTCCATTCGACCGCGAAGGAGCCGAGATTCTGTACATGCCAAATCCTCGAGAATATACTTCAAACCCCAATATGTTTCAGGCCTATCTAAAATTTTTCGGACACGTGAAAGCGGATTGGACTCTATCGTCCCGGGTATTTGATGTAACTAACTGGCCTTATTACCTTGGAGATCAGGAAGATGCCGTAGCGCTCGTCCGGGCCATAGTCGATGAAACTAGAAAGCTTGGGGCAAAAATACTTGTGACCACAGAATGTGGGCATGGTTTCAAAATACTGAGAAAAGACTCCGAAAAATGGCTTGGTGAGCCGGTCGATTTCGAGACACTCTCTATTATCGAGCTTGCGCACCGTTATTTTAAAGAAGGAAGATTAAAATTGCGTAAGGGAGCAATTGAAAAGACCGTTACCTATCACGACCCCTGTAATGTAGGGAGAAAAGTTGGGATATTCGAAGGTCCCAGGGAACTCCTCAGGTTTGTGTCCGCAAATTTTGTGGAAATGTGGCCTAACCGAAAATATTCGATATGTTGTGGCGGTGGTGGTAGTGTAAGTCAAAACACCGATATGGGAAGCAAGCGTTTAGAACACGCAGCCATCAAGAGAGATCAAATATTGAGGACCGGCGCTGATATTCTTACTACCTCGTGTCAAAACTGTCTTACTCAACTTGGAGACCTACAGGCTCGCTACAACATACCTGTGGAGATCAAATCTGTTATGGAGCTTGTAGTCGAGGCAATAGAGCCATCTACTCGTTGAACAGCCTCCGCTAGCATTAAAATACAAATCATTCGAGACCCGATATTTGATAATAACTCAATCATGCTTATAATCTCTCAATCAAAATACGTTATTAGTAAACTCATAAATAACCCGGTAATTATGGAAATAAATTCATTATTATTATAAACTACTTTATGTTTTAGCACTAAAATATTAAAATTATATCGTGTTTTAAATAGAAATTGCTTGACTTTATGCCCAGTTTGGGTTAGGCATCATAGGCATAGTTTGAAAATTCGCTTTTGCGAAGTTTCAAACCCCAGGGGAAAAAATGGTGCGGCCCGGGGAGAACTAAAGCCCAGTCTTTACAAAACGGAGCGATTATTGAAAACGGTTTTAGATACTCCGGTTCATCACCGGCTGGAGGTACGCTTATGGTAGCAAGGGGCAGAAATCGAATTCCTTGTGTTGTAGCAATAATCCTAATTCTGTTATTAGGCATGTCCAGTTTCGCGCTGGCCTGGAAAAAGGCCTATCGTTATCCTGTCAAAGTTAACGTCTCAGACGCTAATTCACAAACCCCCGATCTAGGTTCATCAGGGGTTTTTCCTAGAATAGGCGGTACTGGTTGGGATGTTGCGGCTGGGCAATCCAGATCGGAGATACTTTGCCCCAAACGCGGATATAGCTTTGAATTAGGAATGCGGCCTTTCTTCACCTCGTTGACAGGTGGAGCCAAAGCAATGAGCAGAGGCGGCGAAGGTTCCTTTTTAAGCCTGACGGGACATCTACGAATTCCGGACGAGAAAACACTGTGGGAATTCTATTCTAACCTTAGACTTTGGGACAAAATCGCTCTCCGTATTCAGTATGCCCCATGGGTATGGGCTGGTCCTGGTCACATACCGATTGACGCTAACTTCGCGGGCATGACATTGAAAGCTGGCGACGCTATACAATCAGATTTGGGTATCACTACTTTCAAGGTTGGTGGTGACTACGACGTATCTTTTGGTCGTGACCTGGTCTTCGGGCCAAATGCGGACATCAATATAATCAAATGGACGGAGAAGGTGACTACCGAAAAGGGGGCGTCAAATGATTTTTCTCAGACGATTTTGCAGCCCGCTATTGGAGCCCATGTCAGATATGAACCTACCAACACAGGCTATTTCTCATGGTTCAAACCCTATTTGGAAGCACGGTTTAGTTGGATGAGTTTTGATGGTCTGGGTCTTTCAACTTGGGACATGAGCGCAGGGATCGCTCCTCCAGTAAGCAGAAATGTTGATGCGGCGTTTAAGGTTGGTTACAAACAATGGCGTCTTGATGGAAACCGTGCCAGGCTGTTTACCGATGTCAGCGTAGAAGGTCCATACATGGATTTCGCCTTGCAATTCTAAAATCTTGCCCCCATGTGCTATTAACCTCCATGAAACAGGGCTCACAGCCCTGTTTTTTTATAAATCGGTAATTGCAGAGTTTTCCAGTTGAATCAATTTTCTAATAAAATTGTCACAAACTTGATATAAGCGTAAAAGTCTTTAAAATGTTTAATAATTATTGTTAAGTAATTCCCATGATGCGATCAAACAATTATTCAGGCCCAGCAATTTTTACGTTTCTACTATTGGGTTTAATGTTGTTGTCGGTTCAATACGTTTGTCTAGCTGATCCTGTAGCATTGAAGGCGACGGCTTCATTCCTTGTGTTGTAGCAATAATCCTAATTCTGTTATTAGGCATGTCCAGTTTCGCGCTGGCCTGGAAAAAGGCCTATCGTTATCCTGTCAAAGTTAACGTCTCAGACGCTAATTCACAAACCCCCGATCTAGGTTCATCAGGGGTTTTTCCTAGAATAGGCGGTACTGGTTGGGATGTTGCGGCTGGGCAATCCAGATCGGAGATACTTTGCCCCAAACGCGGATATAGCTTTGAATTAGGAATGCGGCCTTTCTTCACCTCGTTGACAGGTGGAGCCAAAGCAATGAGCAGAGGCGGCGAAGGTTCCTTTTTAAGCCTGACGGGACATCTACGAATTCCGGACGAGAAAACACTGTGGGAATTCTATTCTAACCTTAGACTTTGGGACAAAATCGCTCTCCGTATTCAGTATGCCCCATGGGTATGGGCTGGTCCTGGTCACATACCGATTGACGCTAACTTCGCGGGCATGACATTGAAAGCTGGCGACGCTATACAATCAGATTTGGGTATCACTACTTTCAAGGTTGGTGGTGACTACGACGTATCTTTTGGTCGTGACCTGGTCTTCGGGCCAAATGCGGACATCAATATAATCAAATGGACGGAGAAGGTGACTACCGAAAAGGGGGCGTCAAATGATTTTTCTCAGACGATTTTGCAGCCCGCTATTGGAGCCCATGTCAGATATGAACCTACCAACACAGGCTATTTCTCATGGTTCAAACCCTATTTGGAAGCACGGTTTAGTTGGATGAGTTTTGATGGTCTGGGTCTTTCAACTTGGGACATGAGCGCAGGGATCGCTCCTCCAGTAAGCAGAAATGTTGATGCGGCGTTTAAGGTTGGTTACAAACAATGGCGTCTTGATGGAAACCGTGCCAGGCTGTTTACCGATGTCAGCGTAGAAGGTCCATACATGGATTTCGCCTTGCAATTCTAAAATCTTGCCCCCATGTGCTATTAACCTCCATGAAACAGGGCTCACAGCCCTGTTTTTTTATAAATCGGTAATTGCAGAGTTTTCCAGTTGAATCAATTTTCTAATAAAATTGTCACAAACTTGATATAAGCGTAAAAGTCTTTAAAATGTTTAATAATTATTGTTAAGTAATTCCCATGATGCGATCAAACAATTATTCAGGCCCAGCAATTTTTACGTTTCTACTATTGGGTTTAATGTTGTTGTCGGTTCAATACGTTTGTCTAGCTGATCCTGTAGCATTGAAGGCGACGGCTTCATCGGACGGATTGCGCTACGGTCTTCCACCTCAGATTGAAAGAAATGGTTTACGATTCGCTTCCCAGCAGGTGCCTTTTAATAGACCTGATGTACGATATCGCATTTTAAAAGAAATTAATTATCTTCTACTTGACAGACGATCACGTGTCTTCTCCTGGCTATCACGCGCAGATTCCCTCAGGCCTACCATGGCCCCCATTCTAAAAAGCTACAACATACCTCCGGAGTTCCTCTATTTGGCGGCAATTGAAAGTAACTACAACGGTCGGGCATTGTCCTCCGCGGGCGCATTCGGGTATTGGCAATTTATAAGGTCGACCGCCTTATGCGGTCCAAAAGGCTGTCCTGATTATGATTGGAAACGTGTGATCAACAACTGGAAAGACGAACGCGCAGACCTCGTAAAATCAACTCATTCGGCGGCGCGTTACCTAGCATGGCTCAACAGGGTTAAAAAAGTCAGCCTCAATGGGCGCCCGGACCGGGACGGATTTCATGACTGGTTTTTAACCGCCGCGTCTTACAACGCTGGTCCCACACGTGTCATACAAAGACTCAACGCTTATGGAACCACTAACTATTGGGATACCCCATTGCCGCCTGAAACTGAAAAATATGTGCCACGGTGGATAGCTTTAGGCATCATCAGTTCAAATCGGGACTTTTTTGGCCTGAAAATCAAATCTGGAACTCCGACTTCCTTCGACACGCTTGAGCATGTCAAACTCTCAAAGGACCTAAGTTTCGCTGATATAGCCAGGATGCTTAATACGACCCCCAGGGTAATATGGTCTCTCAATTCACAAATCCCTTTTGAAAAAGCTGTATTTCCTGCCAGAAATAGTGGCGTAATAATAAAACACACCATTCATGTCCCCAAGGGAACGGGCAAAAAATTCCTGGCTCAACTAAACGCCCGGGGATTCAAAAGGAAATAGTTGTCAAATTTAATCAACCACTAGAATGAATGATCAACAATCTGGCCGATATTTTTCCATTGTTTGTGAGTCTCGCCTCCGTATGTGAGGTGAGGTAAGCTCCCTGCCCTTCATTCAATTCGATAGTTTCATGGTCAGCATCCAGAATAAGCGCCCCCTTTAAGACGAGCATGAAACGTTCCGTATTTTCTGGAGGTGTGCAAATTGGTCCTGAACCGGGAGAAAAATCGAATGACTTCACCTCAATCTTGTTCAAGATGGCGTCTGCCGTAAGATGTCGCTCAATAATACCTCTACAGGGTTTCTTTGATCGCTTCAGGTCATTTAATCCGCAGACCAGAACCTTGTCGTAAAATATTCCGTTGAGTAATTCGCTAATCCTGACTTCAAAAGCGTCTGCAATCTTGGCTAACGTGTTGAGAGTAGGTGATGTCTTGTTCAATTCAATCGAACTCAGGTTTGAAGCGGCGATACCAGTAATTTCGCTCAATCTTGAAAGAGACAGCCTCTTTCTTTTTCTATACAGCCTTATTTTGGCGCCGATATCTATTTCAGACTGATTCATGATAGTGACCAAAAAATTCTTTTCAAACAAATTTCCAATTTATAATAGCATATTCAATCTGGAGCCTGTAGAAATGCTATGTCATAATAATATTTTTAAGAAATTCAAAAAAGTCGCTGAAAACTTTCAGTCAAACAATATGGCAGGTAGCTCCCGAATGTGTGTTATGGGAATAAACGACGAGCCTTCGGGAGGTGTGCATGAATCCAGATTCTTTCTTGGGCCCAGTATCCTGGAGTAACCCAATCGGCTCGCCTCATTGACTCGAGCTAAAGCTTTGGCCACTGGTCTGACCTCTCCTGATAGCCCTACTTCTCCGAAGACCATGGATGAAAACGGAATAATACGGTCAGTAAATGATGATATGATTGACGCAATTATACAAAGATCCACTCCTGGCTCAGTGGCCCTTACTCCTCCTACTGCGTTAAGAAAAATATCCTTATCGCTTATAGTCAATCCCAATTTTTTCTCGATCACCGCTACTAGAAGAGCAAGACGCTGAGGATCAGTTCCGAGACAAGTCCTTCTGCCAGAGCCCGGTGTCGGACCAGACACTAAAGTCTGTATCTCTGCCAAAATTGGCCTGGAGCCTTCTATCAGGGCGGTAACAACTGAACCGGAAGAACCTTCCGGTCGTTCCGATAAAAAGAACTCAGAAGGATTAGACACCTGACTCAATCCGGTATCAGTCATCTCGAACACCCCAATTTCGCTGACAGATCCAAAACGATTCTTCACTGCCCTTAAAATCCTGTAAGGATGTCCCCGATCGCCTTCAAAATACAATACGGTGTCAACCATGTGTTCCAGCACTTTCGGGCCGGCTAAAGCCCCATCTTTGGTCACATGTCCGACCAGAAAACAGGCTGAGGCGCTCCTCTTGATTATCTCTATCGACGCGGCGGCGACGTAACGCACCTGACTCAGACTTCCCGCATGGGAATCGACTGATTGACTTGAAATTGACTGGGCCGAATCCAATACCACAACGGAGGCGTCGGTCTGCCTCATTAAATCGAGTATCCGTTCCAATCCATTGTCCGCAACCACCAGAAAGGATTTTGAGCTGATCCCAAGACGGTCCGCCCTAATCTTGATCTGCTCCAGAGATTCTTCTCCAGAGACATAAAGCACATTTTCACCCAGGCTTGCCATTGATCCCAGCGCTTGCATCAATAACGTGCTCTTACCTATGCCTGGATCTCCACCAACCAAGATTACACTTCTCTTGATGAGTCCGCCGCCCAGCACACGGTCCAGTTCGTCCACTCCCGTAAATAGCCTTGGACTGCGGTCGTTGGGTATTAAACTTATTGGTACAGGCCCAGAAACGTCATCAGAAGTGTACGATCGACCTTTTGCGCAGACAGTTGAGACTTTTTCTTCAATACTATTCCACTGTCCACAATTTGGACATCGCCCCATCCATTTTAACGTTTTCCCACCGCATTCCCTGCACACAAAAGAGACTTCAGTCTTCATAAGTTTTCCCTGCATGTCCTAACCTGAGATAAAGGATCCGGAAACCGGCAATACACGATGATTCGCCACACTGCAATCAATTCGTTACCTTTTGTGAGTGCGACGGCTATAATAGACTTAAATAGTCATTGTTGATAGCATCGTGCTTAGAAGTAAGCTGTGTACGGTTAGAATGTGATTTCCTGAAAAAAATATTCCATGAAAAACTAGACCTGAAACGAATGGACGTAAAAGCGCCGGTGTTTACTCATTTACATTCCCGAGAAAAAAATATGCCACCAAAAAGGTACAGATCGTTTTCCTCCTGGTTGAAAGAACGTTTTGGGGAACCGGTTCGAAAAATTACCATAGACTCAGGGCTCGGTTGTCCAAACAGGGATGGAACGCTAGGGATCGGTGGTTGTATATTCTGCAACGCCACCGGGTCCGGGACTAACGCGGCAAGTAAAGGACTTTCTGTAGCGGATCAAGTCGAACGAGGAATAGATTTTTTTTCAAAACGCTATAAGGTTAGAAAGTTTCTGGCATATTTTCAGTCTTTTACCAATACATACGGTGATCCGGAACTCCTGAGTCGGCTTTATTACAGCGCCGTACAGAGGGCTGAAATTGTTGGTCTTTCTGTCGGCACCCGACCAGACTGCGTCTCAGATGAAGTCCTTAACATTCTATCTGATATCAACAGGGACAAACCTGTCTGGCTTGAGCTCGGCCTACAATCAATTCACGACCGAACCCTCAGACTTATCAGAAGAGGCCATGAATCCAGGGTATTCTTTGATGCCTGTGAACGAGCATTAAAACGGGAGATGCTGATTTCCGCTCACATCATTCTTGGATTACCGGGTGAAACCATCGAGGACATGATACTCACAGCCAAAGCAGTGGCGGGTTCGGGAATTCAGGGCATAAAAATTCATCCTCTTTACGTGGTTGCGGGATCCCCATTGGGGAGGATGCTAAAAACTGGAGAATATACCCCTATGACGATGGAACTAGCCATTGAAGCTACTATGGCCGTTTTGGAGGTCTTGCCAAAGGAAATGGTCATCCACAGGCTTACGTCGGACCCGCACCCGGAGGAACTTGTGGCTCCGAACTGGATGCTCGACAGGATAAAAGTAAGAAACCACCTTACATCTCAAATGAAAGCAAAAGATGTA
>JAMCYH010000218.1 GCA_023474025.1 Deltaproteobacteria bacterium | reverse complement strand
TTCCATTGAGCAAGGCTTAAAAAGCATTGAAAAATTCTTAAAAAATAATTCCTGGTCGGGTTAACTTTTGCCCAAAAAATCTGCTGATTAGTAGAGGGACAAACTCTACCTCCTCAATTGATCTTTGAGAACTGAATAGGTGTTTTATCCGGTACGTTCCCCGTATGTCCTGTGAGGGAAGCCAGATTGCAGGTACGCCTTGACCACCTGTCCGGCATTACGCCGGATTGCAGCCGAAGGATCAACGCCGTTTGCGGATTGGATGAAGGTAAGGTGCGAGCGATCAATACCCCTGCAATAAAAAAGTGTTGGCTGCATTTAAGGCGATGACACATACGGAGGGATCATGATACTTGCGCACAGTCGAGGTTAGGTCCCAGAGTGCGCCCCGGTCGCTGACGGGGAGGTGAAATTCCTATGAGGGCGGTCCAGCCGCTGCCCGCCGGATAAACCCATAAAACCGTTATAAAACCAAAACAGAAATGCAGATTAGGGGTGCGTCTATCTGCGCGTCCATGCGTATCCAAGCTAAAACGTACCCCTAATATTTGCTTCTGCATTTTGACAGAAAGGGGCTGATACTTTGCTAAAGAGTAATGAGGCATATAAATTGATCTTTAAGGAATATCCGGATGTAGTAAACATAGAACAGATGTGCGAAATGCTTGGGGGTATCAGCACAAAAACCGGATACCGCCTTTTAAAGCAAAATCAGATTAAGCATTTTAAGATAGGCAGAACTTACAAAATCCCCAAGCTGCATATTTTCGAATACCTGGCGGTTATGCAGGAATCCGATGCGTAAAACATCGTTCGCACCTTTGAAAGATATTTTGGAACCTGCTACACTAAACCCGTCAATGGTAGGTGAATATGGACTGTTACTGATTTAAAGGAGGCAAGAATTATTCATGGTACAGGACACCTGCGAGAAAAAAAACGGTTATTTCCATATTATCCTCAATTATAAGGATGTGAATGGAAATCGCCGGACCAAGTCTGTCAGCACGGGGCTTCCCATAAAGGGTAACAAAAAACGTGCCGAAGCAATGCTTTTGAAAACCAGGAAAGAGTTTAACCCCGAGACTGCAATGAGTGACAAAAACGCCTTGTTTGCAGATTTCCTGAAAAAATGGCTGCAGGACGCTATTAACAGAGTGGATGCCGACACCTACGCCCTTTACGCATACGATACCAAAACCTTTATCATCCCTTACTTTAAGGATACCGCCATCAAGGTATCGGAAATGAAGCCGAGGGATATAGAAAGCTACTATCAGTATGAGAAAACAGAAAACGGCGCATCAAACAGTACTGTTCTCCAATATCACAAAGCCATCAAAGAAGCCATGCAATATGCTGTGGAGCTTGAATTGATACAGGATAATCCAGCGGTGAAAGTGAACCCAACCTCTGATGAGGTACAAATATTATTTACCGACTTCCTGCTGGAATGGCTGAAGATGATGAAAAACAGTGTTGAAATGACCACTTATGCCGCTTACGCTGTTTGCATTAAGAGCCGTATCATTCCTTATTTTGAGGAATTCAAGCTCAAATTGAAGGACGTAACACCGAAGCACATCCAGGATTATTACCAGTATGAGCTTAACGAAAAGGGACTAAGTCCTAACACGGTAATCCATCGTCATGCAAACATCCGCAAAGCTTTACAGCATGCCTTCAAGATTGGACTGATTAACTTCAATCCTGCCGACAGGATTGAGCGCCCCAAAAAAGGAAAGTTCGTAGGCAGTATTTACGATGCAAGCGAATTGGAAACCTTATTCGCTGTCGTGAAAAGTAAACGAATAGAACTGGCCGTTATTTTAGCAGCGTTTTACGGACTGCGCCGGAGTGAGATCGTAGGGCTGAAATGGAACGCGATTGACTTTAAAAGAAAGACGCTGACGATCAAACATACGGTAACTGAGGTAACATTGGATGGAAAGATTACTACCATAGCCAAAGACCGTACAAAGACAAAATCAAGCTATCGCACTCTGCCGCTGGTAGTGCCATTTGAAGAGTTACTCCATAGGCTGAAAGCTGAGCAGGAACTGAATCGAAAGATTTGCGGCAAAGCGTATTGCAAAGATTATCCGGACTATATTTATGTGAATGAGATCGGAGAAAGAATCAAGCCCAATTACATTACACAGCTCTTTGCAATTGTCTTAAAGAACAACAATCTAAAAAAAATCCGTTTTCATGATCTTCGGCACAGTTGCGCCAGCTTGCTGTACGCCAATGGAGTTAGTCTGAAAGAGATACAGGAATGGTTGGGACACAGTGATATTTCAACAACGTCGAATATCTATACGCACCTGGATTTCAGCTCGAAGGTTGCTTCTGCAAATGCTATCATTGGAGTATATCCCTCCTGAGTTTGGAGGGATGCTGGTTAGAAAGGAAACTAGTAGGAAAGGAGCCAAGGAGGCAAATGTATGAACTGCCGGGATAAAAGAAAAACTCTCAAACCCGCATGACTAGCGACTTTAAGAGCTGTTAACTTTTGGTGCCGATGGCCCGAGTCGAACCGGCATGGAGGTTATCCGCCGCATTTTGAGTGCGGTGCGTCTGCCAATTCCGCCACATCGGCAAATTTATTAATTTCCCGCCCCCCAAACCGCCCTTGGAAGTTGGAGGGATATGGTGGAGGGATGTTGAAAACGGTAGAGGCTATTAAGTTATCAAGAACCCTGTAAAACCAAGGGTTTGCGAGCCGCCAGCCGGTCGAAAAGGGCCTTTCACGAAGTTGATTTTGAGTCCGGCGCGTCTGCCAGTTCCACCACTTCGGCCCGCGCACATTA
>JAMCYH010000042.1 GCA_023474025.1 Deltaproteobacteria bacterium | reverse complement strand
CGCAATTCCCCGAAATACGCCTCGGCACTATTTTCCCGCGCTCGGTGATGAATATTTTTAAAAGACCCGGATCCTTGTAATCCATTCGCAAGCTGGAGTCTGCGCAAAATCTGCAAACCTTGCTCCTTGGGAAGGGACGGCGCTTTTGTGGTCGGTTATTGGTCATTCTCCTTCCTCCTTTGTAGAGCCTAAGTCGGCGGGTTCAGCGACTGCCTCTTCCGGAGTAACATCAGCAGCGACACTGGACTCAACATCCTGCGTCTCTGGTGAGGCTACGGCTTCCGGTTCGGCCAAAACAGGTTGTTCCAGATCCTCAACCTTTTTAGCTTCGGGTTCAACAGCCTCTTTTTCTGCCTTGGCTTTGAAGGCTTCAAGGTCAACTTCATCGTCGAGCTTGACGCTAAGATATTTCATTACGTCTTCAGTTATCTTGAACTGTCTCTCCAGTTCACTGATAAGCTCGGGCCCACTTACGAAATCGAATAAAATGTAGCGTCCCTTGTCTTTCTTTCCTACCAGATAAGCAAGCCTTCTGGTACCCCAATCCTCGATCTTGATAATTTCGCCGGAATGGTCCCTTATAATCGCGCCGTAGCGTTCATTAAGGGCTTTTACGTCGTCATCGGCCATATCCGGGTCGAGGATAATCAATGCCTCGTACCGTCTCATAAATTCTCCTTTCGGCTATCAAGCCCTCCAAAGGGCAAGGAGGTCGATGTGAATTTTTTAATTTACTCAAAAAAGAACAATAACGCAAATCTTTTTTTCGGACTGCAAAAATCACCATCTAATTAGATCCTTCGATCAAGCTTGGTTACCGTTTTGTCATTTCCCCGCAATCAACACACCGCCAAATATTTTCTCTGACAAAAAAGAAAATTAGGCCAAAACCGATCAAGACAGACCCAATATAATAGAGCGAGGGCAAAGCAAATCTCACAAGCCATGGGGCCTGGTAGAAATTTGTAAAAAAACCATATCCGGCCATCAGCAATAACCCGAGGAGGATCAAAACAAAGCCAGCGGGCCCAGACAAAACCCTTCTGGAGGACTTCCTCATTACTGCGCCACAAACTCCACACAATTTAACCCGACTTGTCATTTCTTTATCCTAAAACGAGCGGCGCTCTTTTGTTCCAAAAGCTAAACCGACACCACCAATACCGCAAACTTTATAAAATGGGAAGAAGTGCGAATTTTGAAAAGAATAGCTTGATCAGATGACAGTTTAGAGAATCTAACGGGTGGATGAGGGGCCCGAAGGCCCCAAAATTTAACCCTAGGCGCCAAGGAACTTAGCGTATGGATTACCGAAAAGGAGAATCAACGCCACAACCAAAGCGTAAATTGTAAGAGACTCAATCATGGCGAGTCCGATGATCATGGTTGTAAGAATTCGGCCACCGGCTTCGGGGTTTCTGGATGTACCTTCACAAGCTCCGCCGATAGCGGTTCCCATACCGATTCCACTTCCAATAGCGCCTAAACCGATAGCCAAACCGGCGCCAAGGACTGTCCACTGAATTACGCCTGCTCCGGCAACTGAAAGATCAGCGGCGAAAGCGAAACTGGCGCAAAGGCTTAGAGCAATTGTCATCAATCCAGCAATAACCAATTTTTTCATGAAATCAAAACCTCCACATTTTTTGATATTAGTGAGCTTCTTCCAAAGATCCGGATATGTACATCATGGTCAGCATAATGAACACGAGGGTCTGAATGAAAGAAGTGAACACCATCAGGACCATCATTGGCATTGGAACCAAATAGGGAACCAGGATTGTCAGGATGACAACCGCAAGGTCTTCACCCATTATGTTTCCAAAAAGTCGGAAGCTCAGTGAGAGGATCCGGCTAAAGTGTCCAATGAGTTCGATTGGCAACATCAGGGGAATTAACCACGGTACCGGGCCAAGAAAATGTTTTACATAATGAAAGCCGTGATGCTTGATCCCCACATAGTGGGTAGTAAAAAATGAAACAAGCGCTAAGGCCAGAGTAGTATTAAGATTGGCCGTCGATGACATGAACCATGGAATTATTCCAATGAGGTTACATGTTAGAATAAAAAGAGCTAGCGACGCGATCAATGGAAAATAATGTCGCCCGTGTTCGCCCATAGTTTGTACGACTATGTCCTCAAGAGTCGAGACGGTCACCTCCCAAAAATTCTGGCCACCCTTCGGTATCATCTCAAGTTTGTTCTTGACCAGAATAGCGGCTACCACGAGAATGATCATTACGAGCCATGTATTGAGCACGTTGTTGATGTCCGCGTGCGTGACCCCATATTTCTCAAAAAAATGTCCCATTGAATGCAATAAAGGATTTGCGATAGCGTCAGTAAACACAGGCGGGTGAATGCTAGCTGACATTTATTAGACCTCCTTCGGCCTTCGATTCGATATATAGATTAACATTAACATAACGAAAAGACCCGCAGGAACAACGGACAGCCCTGTCACAAGCCCTACTGGATCAACCCTTGTAAACCTTATTAAAGCAAAAAGGCAAAGGCCTATAAAGAATAACCTAAAATAAAAACCACCTATTAACGAGACAAATGCGTGGCCTCGATTGTAAAAATCTGACTTTTTTATTTTCCAGGCCGATAGCCATGCGTTAGAAAGCACCAGTAATCCACCGGCAAAATATCCGAGGGTAAACTCGATTTTGGTTAAAAACAAACAGCTTGCAAATCCAACAAAAAAGACAATCCCTGATAAGAAAAACCAAATACTCGGGATTTTTTGAAAGTTCATTACTTCCGCCCCAATTGATCCTTCCGCAATTGCTTCCGGACTTCAATCCACACGTTTC
>JAMCYH010000177.1 GCA_023474025.1 Deltaproteobacteria bacterium | reverse complement strand
ACAAGTTGCGACGCCAAGACGCTCAATTTAAGGAATGTGCCAGGAGACACATATGAGATCATGTCTACCATGGTAAACGCGACCTGTTCCTGTGTCATTGATTTAAACCGATCTAACCATTCCATCAGAACCCCCGCAATTCCGTGGCGATGGCCAGGGCCGGTGCTCGTTTGGTAAATCCAAAAACTACACAGTCTAAAACCCAATTAGCACAGATTTAGGCAGGCCGATGGTCAATCGTCTAATGTTTGTAGGACCCCCGAGAGGCGAAGCCCTTTCAGAATACTCAAAGATCTAATTCTACCATTTGTATTGAATACACTCTCAAATTGCTCCAAATCTATTTCACATCAATTTTTATTGAATTCTTCTTGGAAGGTTCTTTCTTAGGCAATTTCAGGTTCAGCACGCCATCTTTAAATGTCGCTTCCGTCTTTTCTTCGTTAACCTCGCATGGAAGGGTAATAGATCGCAAGAAACTACCATAGCTCCTTTCGATCCGATGCACGCTTTCAGTATTTTCTTCGCGCTCTTCTCACTTCTCAGTATCTAGGTATCTGTCCACGATCTGAACGTGGAAATATGCAACACTCAACATCCTGTGGGGAGTTAGTGGTTCCGCCACTCTGCTCCGTGATCAATTCGGATCCTCTATTGAGAGATCTCTTTTCAAGGAGCGCCATATGCCACTGGTATACTTCGCATGATTCACACGTCCTATGACAGGCCGGGATGTCTTTCTGGTTGGACAAGAAACGAAGCTTGCCCGTAATTAGCCAGCATGACCTACCAAAGTGAGGATATGCTGGACAATTCTCTTTTGAGGCGCATTGCCGGATTTCCCAACATTTTTCCAAGGCGTACATCTTTTGTAACACCCCCATTCTGACTATCGAGCCAGATTCGTATAGACAGTGGCAGCAATTAATTCCGAACAGTGTTTTGAACATGCTCTATAAAATTTCGTCAACCAATAAGTTAGCAATTTTAATGCCAGCAATTGAGCATGTCTGATATTAAATAGTTAAGAGTAATTCACGAAACAGCAGGGATTGTACAGTGTCAATTTGTTTTACAGTTTGTCAAAATGTGAGTCTCACCCCCCTTGCTCATTATTTATAGAACTGCCTACTTGATTATAACCCTCAGTGGACCATTTTGTCTAGAAAAAGATGGTCTTTTCTTGGTCTTTCGGATAAAAGGCACTTGTCTAAAATTCGGTTCCATGGTCCCGAAAAAACAGTTGACCGAGATCGTTAAGGATTCTGAATAAAAACGATGAAGGCTATTATCTGGAAACGCTCAGGGACCGCAGGCGGATCGGATTATTGGCTCCATCTATAGGCTTGTATTTCAAATAACGAGCTTTAACATAGGATGAACCATAGTACTCATAGCCGGGCCATAAAGAAAAGTTGTCTAACTGTTTGTTATCACCCTTTATCCAAGGCTCCCAATTTTCATTGTCAGTGGAAATGTCCAATTCCCACTGCTTGGGGACCGATTCTCTATCACTCCAAACAATCCTCGCTCGGCTAATCTCAAATACCCGGTTTAAATCAAGGACGATTTCCTGTCTGGATCCCGGATCGGGAGTTTTTGACAAGTATTCCGAGGGATTGGGATATCCCGATAAAATATTCGCTACGCCATTTTTCTCATTGTCTGGCGGAGGGGCGTACAAAACTTTCGCAGTGACAGTTAAGCTCCAGAAAAAGCTGCTGATATCATCAATTCGATCACCTTCGGTAAGTGGCTTATTGAAAATTTGTTCTTTGATGGTGTGGGTTAGTTGCTTAGCTATCAAATAATTTGCCCCAGCCGTAAGGTGACACCAGTCTGAAAACACCCATTCGGAAGTGCTGTCGAAATATTGGGAGAAATCCAGTAGTTTAATTCCTTTTGCTTGTGCTCTGAGATTTATGCTGTCGATAATAAATTTATACACATCTGCCGTACCCATGTCATAGTATTGTTCATGCTCCTTAAGAGCCTCGATCTTTTCCTCAACCTCGTGTCGAGGCTTTTTGCTTAAATACAGCATAGGTTGCAAGGCAAAAATGTGTGGAGTCCCATCATTTTCAAGAGCGCTGTGATAATCTTCTATCACTCTCACGACTACGGCCACGTTGTCTGATATCATCCTGGATCTGATTTCCGGTTTCGTTTCCTCCGCTTTGAATGATTCCGGGTTGTCAGAGGTTGATGAGCGATGAAGCCTATTGCCCGCTTCTATAGACTGAAACAAGTCCGTTCCGTTCCAAAACATCGCCATCAAGAATGTGTTGTTTTTGAGCCACAAGCTGAGATATGAAACCAATCCGGGCCCGCCATATGAAAAAATTTCTCTCAGGATACTGTCATACTGTCCCTCGCGGAAATAGTCCCAGTCTTTATCAGGAGCGCTTACCGGACTGATTTCGTTTACTCCATCAAACGAAACCACTAAATCGGGCTTATATCGCCTTAACTTTGTAATATATCGGAGCAAATCATGTTGATAGGCGTGACCCCATACGGCCGTGTTGTAAACTTTAATGGTTTTTCCGGGAATAGGAGCGGAAGCGTTCAGAATTTTCTCCATGACATGGGAAATCGTCTCTCTATATTCAATTCCATAGTAACCAGTCACCGAAGCAGCCGCGCCTGTAGATCCCAATCCGAAAGCTGTAGATCCACCGGTCAGGAAAACGCGGAATTCATCAGAGGGCTTATCCAACGGAATTGATTCGGGTTCCCGAAATCCTGCGTTGTTAACATACTCAAATTGATTCCCTTTTGCTTGATTTTGAGAAATGCATACACCAGGGACGAGATCATAATCATAATGAGAAACAGGTTCGGTAAAATCTCGTTTCGCCATGTCAAAATTCGCAGGATACACTTTTATTAGGTACGTTGTTTTCAGAGCAAATTCCGCAAGTTTTTCCAAGCCCATTAAAAGAATCGCCACCGCAAGGATCAGAAAGAGGGTATATCCTGATTTCTTGACGCAAAACCAAAACGACCCGCCAATTATTTGAAAGACTCTTTTAATTGGAGTGCCAGGCCTGAATTTTTGGACGGTTGACATGGCTTCGGATTGTCTAGTGACATGGTTGTTTATGGCTTCGCTCCCATTTATTCCTAACATTTCGTTTCTCTTTTCTATGTCGCAACATGTTGCAAAACAAAATCCGCTCCCATCTGTACGAAGTTTGCCTGCAACCTAATTCGAGTTGTTTTAAGGTTTGAGTAAGATCTGCTTAAGCCATGATCTAGCCATTTTCCCGACCAGGTTACGTATTTCCCTGAATTTCTCCAAATCGGCGGAGACATGCGGATCGGATGTGACTACGTGTTCGATTGGCCAATGTAGTCTATGACTCACGCCAGGAAAGATGAAACATTCCTGTTCAGCCTTAGTACACACTGTGACCAGATAATCGAAAGTTGTTTTTCCCCAATATTTTCGCAAAGGTTCCGCTTTATGACTGGACAGGCTTATGCCAATCTCTTGCATTACTTGGGCAGTCATTGGGTGAATGTTCTCAGGTTTCAAACCGGCGCTGAACACATCAAACTTATCTCCGACATAATGTTTAACGAACGCTTCAGCCATTTGGCTTGTTACGGCATTGTGACAACACAGGAATATGACCCTTGTTTTTTGAGTTTCCATCCCTCTGATCCTCTTGGGGTAATGGTTTGACGAAGGCGATCAAACCATTGCCGGAGCGTTATATTGTAATTTTCACTTTTAGATATTTGACCAAAACCTCAAATAATAGTAAGCCACATTAAGCCATGGCAATTCGTCAACTTCCTAACAATTTAGTACGGGGATGTTATCGGGACCAAATCGGTGTAGCCTGAAAATATTTGTCTCTAAATTTGAATGCGACGTTCACGAGGCTTATTAGTACAGGCACTTCTAACAATGGCCCTATCACGGTCGCAAAAGCTTCGCCCGAATTG
Source organism: Deltaproteobacteria bacterium (assembly GCA_023474025.1). Classification (GTDB taxonomy): domain Bacteria; phylum Desulfobacterota; class Desulfomonilia; order Desulfomonilales; family Desulfomonilaceae; genus CAJBEZ01. Next base: position 11,018 of record JAMCYH010000177.1, on the reverse strand, counting down.
ATGCCGAATACCGCAATTGCAACCGCAATCGCAAGCTCGAAATTATTACTTGCCGCGGTGAATGCTAGTGTCACAGTTTTGGGATAGTCCGCGCCAATTTTGTGTCCCATCCAAAAACTCACAAGAAACATAACCACAAAATAGATACACAAAGGGATGGCGATTCTGACTACGTCAAAAGGAATAGTCAGAATTAAGTTGCCCTTGAGGCTGAACATAACAACAATTGTGAATAACAACGCTATTAGGGTTATCGGACTTATGGTAGGAATGAACTCATTCTCATACCAGGTTTTACCTTTAATTTTCAACATCACGATTCGTGTTAGTATCCCTGCGATAAACGGGACTCCGAGATAAATAAACACACTCTCGGCAATCTGACCGATGGTGACTTTGACAATGCTTCCACTAAGACCGAAAAGAGGGGGAAGCACGGTAATGAAAATATAGGCGTAAACGCTATAAAATAGGACTTGAAAAACACTATTGAAGGCTACGAGGCCTGCGGCGTACTCTGTGTCTCCCTCAGCCAGTTCATTCCAGACAATGACCATTGCGATACATCTGGCCAAGCCGATCAAGATTAAGCCTACCATGTATTCAGGACGATCTGGCAGTAATAATATAGCTAGGAAAAACATTAGAATAGGGCCTATAATCCAATTCTGGACCAAAGAAAGAACCAGGATCTTTGTATCGCGAAAAACTTTCCCTAGTTCTTCATATTTAACTTTTGCCAATGGTGGATACATCATCAATATCAATCCAGCGGCTATGGGGATCGATGTTGTTCCGACCTGAAGGCCAGCGATGAATTTTGTGATAAACGGCGCAAAATATCCTAAAGCGATCCCAAGGGCCATCGCCAGAAAAATGATCAGGGTTAAATATTGGTCAATGAGCGATAGTTTTTTCCCGGATTTAGCCATGGTATTTGTCTCCTTTAAGCGAACAGACATTGTCTAATGACGGGCCAGAGGGGAAAGTGTTAACGCGTTGTGCGCAGCGACCCGTCTTCTTGCCTAAAAAGATCCAACGAAACAAGCTAGACCACCGAAGCCCAAACAGGCGTCTGTTCATAATAAGGGACTTTGCAATCACCCAGCCGGAGCATTTTCCCGGCCCTCTGGGCTACGGTTGGGTCGTGTGTCACAATCACGACTGTTCGCCCTTCATGGTTGATTTCTTCAAAGAAATCCATAACCTGAGCGCTGGTTTCCGGATCCAGACTCCCTGTCGGTTCATCGGCGAGGACAACGGTAGGATCATTGGCAAGCATACGGGCAAGGGCTACTCTTTGCTGTTGACCTACACTGAGTTCAGACGGTTTGTGCGCCAAACGGGCGCCAAGCCCAAGACGTTCCAGCACGGATGTGGCCCTTTCCCTCTGTTCGACTTCAGAGAGGCCTGCGAGAAATAACGGCATCTGAACGTTTTCAAGAGCGGAAAGGTATGGAACAAGGTTAAATGTTTGAAACACGAAGCCTATTTTCTGCCGCCTGAATTCCGCTCGTCGATTAGGCGGGAGATCATAAATCGATTCCCCGTCAATCACAACTTTTCCAGAGGATGGGGACATCATGCCGCCTAGCATGAGCAACAGCGTGCTTTTTCCACTTCCGCTCGGTCCGACTATCGATATGAAATCACCATCGAGCATTTCATACGAAATTCTGTCAAAAACCGTCAATGGCTCGTGGCGATGGTTATATGTCTTGCTTATATTTTCCAGCTTCAGCATTATTTATATCTCCTGAAGAGTTGTACACGGGTCGAGGCGAGCTGCGCTTCGTGCAGGGAAATAGCTGGCGGAAACAGCGATAATAACGGATATCATTAATGCCCAAATTATGAGGGTAGGCATAGGAAGGACAGCTATGCCCGCAATCCTGGGGCCTAGCAGCAGAGCCAGCAGTGTTCCAAGTAAATAACCCGATATGCCTCCTACCAGCCCCAACAATATGGCCTTGTATAGGAACATTCTCAGAACAAAACCAGAGCCGGCGCCCAACGCAATTAACGTTCCTATCTCACGTCTTCGTTCCCGGACGTTGGCATACATATAATTAGCGATCCCAGCTCCTCCGACGAGAACAATGATAGCTATAAAGACTAGCGAAAGGCTCGACATCATTTGGTTGGTCTTTATCTGAGTGTCAACTATCTGACCTATGGTGACGACCTTTGTCTCGGGAAGCAAATGGTTGATCTTCGATACCAGCCCCTTGGAGATTTGGTCACAACATCCCACGATCTCGATCACGCTGAGAACTTTACCTTTGCCGGATAGCTGCTGGACGGTGTGCAAATGAGCAAATATGCGCGAGTCGTCTACCGTTCCGGTTTGAGGTAAAACCGCAGCGACCGAAAATGATTTACCCAGTAGTGATATATTGTCGTTGGTCTTGAGTCCAAGTGAGTTTGCGACATCGGCTCCTGCCAAAACTTCGTTTTCATTGAGAGTGTCGATGACTCTTTTTCTTACAAGGGTCTCCTTAGGGTCTTTGGGCGCCAAACCGGGGATGTTCACGACCGTCCCGCAGCCAGTGGGTCGGGAAAATATACCAGCGCCTTTCCACAGCGCCTTAGCTTGAAACTCGCTTTTGGGTAATATCCCGGTAAGGGTAAACTTGTGATTGGCTATCTGCACAGGAACCGCAAGCTTTGGAGACAGATTGTCAACCCCCTGAATATTGGAGTTTGCAAGGCGATTGACATACTCTTCAGGAAATTCCTGTCCCTGAATATCTGCGCTGTAATAGTTTTGCAAGGTTACCGACTTAGGCAAAACCAGAATGTTTGCGCCTAAAGCGTCGAGTTCCTGCGCTACCGCCTTCTCGGAGTAAAAAGTAATATTTCTCATCGCCACGATCACTGTGATCCCCAGGAGAATAGCCAATAAGCCCGTTACAACCTGATTTTTACGTTCAAAGAGTTCTTTCCACACAAGTTTTGACAGTTTCATGCTATTAGCTCCTAGTTTTGTACGCCGCAACCACCAGCTCCGCAGCCGCCGGCTCCACAACCACCTGCGCCGCAACCGCCAGAAGTGGCTTTCGTTAGAGTTGCGATCAATTGATTCTTGTCTGTCGCCCCCTTGAAATTACCGATTAAAGATCCTGGCGGAGCTATGAGGAGGGTCTCAGCCTCGGCTATAGGATACGTTATCCCCAATTTGGCCAAAAAGGGTAGTTCCGCAGGTTGGCTGGGATCGAGTTTGAGAACCTGAACAAAATTTGCAAACCTTTGATCATGTGCAAATTCCTGGACACCTCGCATGGCGTCAACGTTTGAACGAGTTTTGCCATTTTGGATGCACAAAACAACCAGTTTGCCTCGTTGCAAAGAAACCAGAAGGTTTTCCATGGAAGGAGACGCGAAAGCTCCAAGGATCTGCTGTGCAGTAAAGTTCGTAACGAAGCTCCCAGTGATGGCGCCATTTGGGGCGATCGCTAAAACCATGGGAGTTGGAGCGTCTTTTAAGTTAAATTTATTCACAACTGCAGATTCCGAAGGATCATTAGCATTGACAAAGACGGACTCCGCACGTCCTAGGGCAGACTGCATAGCTCGGTTGAAAACGTCGCGCATCGAAGTCGTTCGCGCGTCATTCCCACGATAGAAAAATAGAAACGAATATTTGTTGTCCCTGGCTGCCCGTTCAATTGCGGTCAAGCCTTTGCCGGCAGGCGCCTGTGTTCCCTGGGTGAGAGCTTCTGAAATCTCCGCTGCAAACATTACGATTACTAAAGCGACTACTGTCAGAAACGAAATAGATTTTTTCTTGAACAAGAAATCCCTCCTTTGACCTTTCTCGCTACGTTGTAGGAAAACCTGGAAGTAATTCAAAGCGCGTCGCACTTACACTCCTCGATGTCTTCATCAAGGGCATACCGGCCATTCAAAAGGTCCGTCAAGCGTCCAACTGTTTCAGCGTCAACCCAGCACTTGGTAAACCTTCCCTTTTTTGCCACGTGAATCAGTCCCGCGATTCGAAGCTCTTTGATGTGATGAGAAATCGTGGAAGGCGCGATGTGCAGCCCTTTCCCGAGATCACCAATACACCTTTGGACCTCTTCCTCGAAACTGCATGAAGTCCCAGGGGGACAGCACGCGACCAGGTGCAGGAAGATGGCCAGGCGATTAGGATTAGATAGGGCCTTGAATACTTCCGAGTAACGTTCCAGGTCATATGTTTGATAGTTCGACATGTGTGGATGTATCGCATCGTTGATTTCTTTTGTCAAGGGCAAAACCTCCTCGTAGTCAATTATTCGGTTATAGTCCGAAAAATAGTATCATCAATAATTTCAACGTGCGCATGAAAAATCCGCTAGTAACTAAGTGGTCAACCACACTGAAACTTGCCCCGTGCCCCCGCAGAAAAAGGATTGAGCAAATTTTCCTTTTTACAAACTATTTTGATGGTTTTTCGCTGTCGAACTGTCTCGGTAACCCATGGCCGGGTTTGTTTGCGAAAATAAGATTATAGGCCACTGGAATCACCAACAGGCTGAACAACGTCGAGGCGATTAGTCCAAAGATCAATGCCCACGCCAACCCGGCGAATACGCTGTCCATTGTGATGGGCCATGCGCCTAACATTGCGGCCCCGGCAGTGAGCAAAATCGGGCGGAGTCGAACTGCGCAACTCTCAATAAGAGCTTGTATCAGGGTACGCCCGCGGGCCAGCGCCAGGTGTGTAAAATCAACAATAATGATTGAATTGCGAGTGACAATGCCCGATAAAGCGATCACTCCTATCATAGCAGGCGAAGAGAAAAAGAAGGGATCCGGAAAACCGCCAACAGGATGAGTCCCAAAAACGTTCAGCAACCAGAAGCCGGGCAGAACACCTATGACCATCAAAGGGATAGCGAGCATGACTACGACAGGAAGAAGAAATGATCCAGTCTGGTAGCTCAAAACAATGTAAATCATTAACAACGCGCCTGCGAATCCAACCCCAAGGTCCCGGAAAATGTTTATTGTAAGACGCATTTCCCCTTCGTCCCACCACGCGACTGAAATACCGGGTGGCACAGTCCACGGTTGGCCCCCACCCTTGTGGAACATGGTACGCTTTGTCAATGGTCTGGGCGGGGCGTTCTTTTGCTCCGAGGTTAATGTTAACCATGTGTCTGGCGTAATCTGGTCCGCGCGTATGTCAATGATTGTCTCCACAGGGGGCCTACCAGCCATTTCAGCCAGGACGTATACTACTCGCTTCAGGTCTCGATGGTAGATTGTTTTGTCTTCGATTTGTCGTTCCCAATGTCCTAGCTCGGCGATTGGTAGCCGCGTCCCTGATTGTCCGCGGACGTAAATTTGCGAAAGGTCCATCAGCCCTGAACGATCAGCTCGGGAAATCCATAACGTGATCGGAACTACTTGTCGGTCTCTGGGCGAATCGAGTATCCCAACGTTTTCGCCGGCCAACGCAAGACGTATGGTGGCCGCAATATCGGCCGTGCTAACCCCATGGGTCGCTGCTTTGGCCTTGTCGACAACAAACTGGTACTTGACCTGATCCTCATCCACGGAGTCATCCAGATCAACGACACCGGGTTCTTTGGACATTCTTGTCTTAACCAGTTTAGCGGCATTGATTATTTTTTCATAATTCTGATCTGGTTCCCCGTAGACTGCCGCCACAACCGTGGACATCACCGGCGGACCTGCGGGTAGCTCGACGAGCTTGAATTTAACACCATGTCTTTTGGCGATCGACGTAAGGTCATTTCGTAATCTGAGGGCCAGTTCGTGACTTGGCGTATCTCGGAGTGTTTTGTGAATGAGATTTACACGAATGTCTGCCCGGTTTGCCGCTTCCTTCAGAAAATACTTTCGTGACAAGCCATTAAAATCTACAGGAGAATGCGTGCCTACGTAGGTTTCAAAATCAGTAACCTCGGGGACTGTTTTGAGGTAATTTTCAAAGTCTCGGGCCGCAGCGTCGGTCCGTTCCAGAGTTGTCCCATTAACCATATCAAGAACCAGCAGCAGTTCATCCTTGTTGTCGAATGGTAACTGCTTTGGCTGGACCTTCCTGGTAAGGACCAGCAACAAACTGGCAAGAAACGCCACAATTACAAGGGATACAAAAAGGTACGCGCGCCAACGACTGACCAAAAGTGGTTCCAGGATAGGGCGCAAGAAACGGTAAATAACAGTCTGTGTAACATCTTCTTCAGGTTCTGAATGGGTTCCGTGCGCCATCCCTGTCTGATAACGTCTGCGCAAGGCGTGGTACGCCAGCCACGGCGTCACAGTGAACGAGACGAACATCGACATCATCATGGTTACAGGCACATTAACAGCCATCGGCCGAAGATAGTCGTGCATTTCCTCTGTTACGAAAAACAGGGGAAGGAACGAAATAATTACAGCGATGGTAGCTGCAATAAGTGGGGGCCTGATTTCGTTAACCGCCTCTAAAACAATTTCCCGGGTAGCTTTTCCATGTATGTCGAAATGACGGCGAATGTTCTCTACATCCACAATGGGGTCATCTACCAAAAGCCCTAGTGAAACCGTTAGAGCGAACAAAGTTACTCTATTGATTGAAAACCCCAACCAATAGTTTATGATCAAAGTGAATCCAAAAACACAAGGAACGGCTACGGCCACGACCAAAGACTCGGTAAATCCTAACCCAATAGTCAATAGACACAACACGACCACAACACCAACGGCTAGTCCTTCTATCAGCTCATTGACCTTTGCGTTAGCTGTGATGCCATAATTACGTGTGATAGAAACCGAGAAGTCGGAGGGGACTACAGTGGCTTTTATTTTGTTGAACTGCTCAATGATATCGTGGGCTACTGTGACATTGTTTGAGTCTTTCTGTTTGGCTAGAGCTATAGTAACGGCTGGTTGGCGAAACGCAGTTTGTTCTTTGGGATTAGGAGCTGTAGCCACAGGATTGCCTGCCGCTTCTAGTTCTTTTTGCTTGCCCCATGAAGGACCTTGACTGAAGCGAACATAATTGACAACCTCTCCCGGTCCATCCGTCACGTCAGCTATATCACGGAGATAGACTGGGCGCGCGGAGCTGCCGAAGTCTGTAACGCCCACTACAAGATTTTCCAGGTCCTGCTTGTTTCTAATGAATTTTCCAGTCTCGACTCGAATTTCGTCATCTGTCCGCGTATAAGAACCGGCCTGCTCGTTGACACTTGCCCCCTGTATCGCCTGTTTCAATTCTATAGGGGTGATATGAAAACCAGCCAAGCGTTCCGGATGCGGCCTTACCATCAACTGTCGTGATTCACCGCCAACGATGGAGGTAATTCCTACTTTAGGTACACCTTGAAGCCTATCAAGGACTTCCTCAGCGACGCGACGCAACTGGTAGTTGGTGGCCCTAGTGCTAGTAAATGTAAGTGTGACTATTGGAACATCGTCTGTTTCCACCGGTTTAAGCACCCAGCCAGTGACACCCGGTGGGATTTTGTCCATGTTTTGGTCCAGCCACTTTTTGAGTTTGACCAAACTCCCGATACGGTCCTGACCGACATAGAACCGGACCGAAACAATTGCGGAGCTGGGCATGGACCGGGAATAGACATATTCTACGCCATCGATTTGTGAAAGATATCTTTCGAGAGGAGAAGATACGATCTGTTCAATCTGGGCTGCAGAACGACCTGGGAAATTGATGTAGATATCAGCCGCAGGGATTATTATCTGTGGCTCTTCCTCACGGGGAGTCGCCATAAGGGCCACCAGCCCTGCAACTAGAGCGAGAAGGATTAACACCAGCGAGATATTGGATTCAAGAAATGCCCTGACAACCCGTGAGGTGAAATTATGTTTTTGCTCACTCATAAACGGGCTTCCCCGATGGGCCGGCTAATTACAAGAATTTCTCCAGGCTTCAGTCCACTCAGTATTTCGACTGTATCACTATCCGCTGGATTACCCACAACGACCGAACGCTGTTCCAATCCCCACGGAGTTTTCACGTCCACCATATCTATTTGCCCAATTTTCCGGATAGCCCGCTGTGGGATCAGTATGTCTTCGGTTTTCCCGGTAGGAAGCATGAGTCGGCCGAACATCCCGGGATACAATTCATCATTTACCGGCAAACGGACACGAGCCCATACAGTCCTTGCCATAGTATCCGCGGAAGGCACGATTTCTACGAGAGGGCCGGTAACGTCCATATTAAGAGCGTCTATCCGCACGGGGTAGTTAGTTCCAAGTTTCAGATTGCGGGCCTTTTCTTCTCTTACATTGGCCTGGAGCCAGAGATGATGCGGGTCAAACATCACAATCAGCGCCTTGCCGGGTGAAGCCATGTCCCCTACTTCCGCCATTCTATCTATGGCAACACCATCCACAGGACTGATTATTCGTGTGTGACTGAGTGATACCTCAGCTTCCTGAAGGGCCTGCCGGAGCCGTGCGGCCTCAGCTTTGGCCTGTAAAAATTTTGAGTGATCGAGGTCATATTGGGCCTGTGAGATGGCCTTTTGCGCCAGGAGCGCGGCAGAGCGGCGATTCGTTATTTTGGCGTATTCCAGGTCGGCTTCAGCTCGGGCTAGAGATTCTTTTGTTTGTTCCAGCCGCGCCTGCACATCCCTATCATCGAGCAACGCCAACTCCTCGCCCTTTTTGACGCGCATCCCCGCACGCACGCTGATTTTCATAATGGTCGCGGTAATCTGACTTGAAACATTGATTTTAAATTCAGGCTTGACCTCGCCAACCATTTCGGAAACGATTTCACGAGGGGTAAGTTGCAATGTGACCATTTCTGAGGCATTCGGCATGGTCCTTGGTTTGTTGACGACGTGCTCAGCGCCTGTAACGCGACCCCTTTGAAAAGCTCCGGCCAACCAGAACATTACCACTAACAACAACAGAAGCGGCAGCGCCACATTTTTTAGAAAGCGTTTCTTCGTTCCGAGAATTTCAATAATTTTTCTTGCGGATGGCGCTATTATTCGAGTTTTTCTTGCTGAGGAGGTGGCCTGCCTAATTTTTTCTATGACATCTTGTGCTTTCATGGTCCGACATCACAATTCTCTGCTGAACTGGCGGAGGTAATCTACCAGTTTAGTTTTCATTTCCGGATTCAGTTCAGGGCAATCTTCAATCTCTTTGACTTCGTCAATCAGTTTTAGGGCAAAAACCATGCACGTGGGTTCGCCACATTTTTTACAATTGGTCTTTGGTAGTAGCTTCAATATTTCTATCATTTGAGGCGCCGGTGGCTTGCTGAACGTGGGCTGGATTTTGTCTCTGTCGTCCCACGTCTGATTGATTTCCTTTTTCAACCAGTTGACGATCTTTGCCGCTTCAGTTTCATCGTTAAGAGCATTAATAAATATGTCCTTAGCGTGGAGGGTGATGAGTTTGCCGTGTATCTGTAACGTAAGGGTAGGTGGAGAATCGACATAATCTCCACCTCCCCCCATTTCTGTGTTCAAATACGGCAACACTTCCGATATGTCCTGTTCCAAATGCGCAACGCAATGGACTGATTGGAAATTTGGGTTACATTTCGGACGGAACATCTCTATTTGGAGGTTTTTGAGTAACATCGACCGTTCTCCTCAAAGCCAGGCCCAGCAAGTTGACTGAAGCCCCTCATGATTCACTTGTCTTGTACGTTTTGAAAAATTTACTGAGACCGCAACTGCAGTTCGAAAATGGGCCTTCAACGAATTTTATCAGTTATTTTCCTGATTTCTTTCTCCAGACGGTCTGTGATAAATTCAAGCGCAGCGTCCCTGTCCTGGTCCAGGGTAATACGCGTGATAGCGATTACGTCATCAGGGGCAAGAGAAATCCTTATCGGTTCCGTTAATCTAGGGAGTTCTGGACGCCATAGGCCGCTTTTGCGAGATTCCCCTAACTTTTCTTGTAGTTTGTCATCCAAACTAAACATGTTTCACCAGGCTATATTGAGATATCTATCCCAAATTAGGTGTCCGTCGGCGATGTCATGGAGTTCAGCCGCAGCAGGAGCAGGGAACATTTTTGTCTGGAAATAAACAATTGGCCGAGTTGACTATGTCTTTTACCGCGTTCTTAGCCATTTCCAGTTCGACAGTTTCAAAACGGCTTTGGGAACTTTTTTCAATACCCAGATTTTGGACCACCACATAAGCAGTAACTGGCACATCAGCATGTTCGAGGAGCCGCATAGCGCAACCTACCGGGCAACCATCAATGGCGACCAGATTTTGGGCGTTCTGAGCTGAGAACAGGAAATTGCTGATGTGAGCGCCCACCGCAGCCAGACAAAACATCTTGCCGACTCCCTCACGAGTAAGTTCTACAGCCACCTGGTTGGCGATTTGCCCCAGGTTCGAAGCGCCAGAACAAGCCACGAGCATGGTTTTTGTATTTGAAGAGCAACATTCGTCACCCATATTTTAATTCCTTTCTGGAGGTTCTAAACGATTTTAACGAATTTTTTAAACATAAGTTAGCAACTAACTCTTCACTAAGCTCCACTTGTTCACCTGAACAAGTGGGAGCGGAGCCATTCACATTTATACAGTTTCAGAATGTGTTTCACTCCGCCCGATTAAATTAGGCTTTTGTCAGAACTTCTTGAACTGTGTCAGATTTGACTTTGCCTCCCCCACCTCCGCAACCACAGCCCGCGAAAACAAAGGAACTCATAGCCAAAGTGACCAGAACCACGGCAACGAACATCATCGCCTTTTTCATCATAAATGCCTCCCGTTGTTGATATCTGCCGCCGAAAATTGGCGACATATTCAAAAACCTAAAATTCGACTGAGCATCCCTTCAAATGGTTGAAATCATTTTTATCTGTCAACAATACGAATAAGGAAACCAGAAACAGAAACGTGTCACGAACCAGATGATATATCCCTATGTGTCCCGACGAAGAGGCTGACGAATTGAAACAACCGCAGTCGATGTCAATTCCCATGTGATAGGCATAAAACAGAGCGACTAGAAAAATTCCCAACATCGCAGTTGTGATCAAGGCTGAGGGTTTCGTATCAACGCCCATTTTCGAA
>JAMCYH010000047.1 GCA_023474025.1 Deltaproteobacteria bacterium | reverse complement strand
CCCAATTGATCCTTCCGCAATTGCTTCCGGACTTCAATCCACACGTTTCGACCCGCTGCGGCGACCCCGAAACAAAAGAATATAAATTTTAGATAAGAGGTTCCGAACTTTTCGTCCAACCACCAGCCAATAGCGCCGCCAATGAAAATAGCGAACACAATAGATGCGCCCAGCTGAAGGCCATCGCCGACGAGCTTCCAGGTTGTGGTCAAGTTCTTCACTAGAGATTCCTTGGTTACCAGACAAACGCTGCTTTTGTCAATAAAGTTGTCACCTAGGAACGTGAAAAAACTTCGCGACACCAAGCGTTTCGTTCAATCCGTTACAAAGTATTTAAGCCGAATAACCATTTTTTAGCTACAATATTTTTCACCAAACTTGTTGAAATTCGTTTTATTGACGCTTCACGTCTCTAATGATAATCTTCCCTATAACGACTAGTCTGTCTAATAGTTTTCCTTACACTCATTAACCTATTGGAATCCTTCGATTGGGGGCATTCAGACGCAATGAGTTTATCGGAAAAATACAATCTGGGCGCTACTGGTAGAATCGTAGAGGCGTTTCTAACCTCGAAGCTGCCCGTAATATTTATAATTGGATCGCTTCTGGCTGGAGCAGCCGCGCTCATTGTAACACCGAGGGAAGAAGAACCCCAGATTGTAGTTCCGGTCGTTGACGTAATGATAAATTTCCCGGGCGCTTCGGCCGCCGAAGTTGAAAACCTCGTCACTATAAATCTGGAACGCAAATTATGGGAAATTGACGGGGTTGAATATATCTACTCATCCTCCAGACCAAACGGCGCAGTTGTAACAGCTCGGTTTTATGTGGGGCAAGACAGAGAAAAAAGTATACTGAAGGTATACAGCAAGATTATGGCATATGCTCCTGACGCGCCACCTGGAGTGACGGGTTGGGTTATCCGTCCCATAGAGATAGACGATGTGCCTATCGTGACTTTTGCGATGTACAGCGCCTTATACTCGGATTACGAACTCAGAAGGGTAGCGGATGAAATTATTCATCGGCTCCAGAGTATTCCTGACACAGGTAAGTCCTATGTGGTTGGAGGTCGCGAGCGGCAAGTCAGAGTGTTGATCCAGCCAGAACGGATGTCTGCTCGACACGTTGATCCACTTGACCTTGTCACTGCGCTAAAAGGCGCGAACGTTAATGTGCGCGCCGGGACCATGGATATTCTCAACCGGGAAATAATAGTCGATGCCGGCCCATTCCTGAAATCGGCGAATGACGTTAAGGATCTGATCATAGGGATCGATCAAGGCAAACCGGTATATTTTCAGGATGTAGCGGAAATCATAGATGGTCCCGCTGAAGTCACGACTTACACAAGATTGACGTTCGGACAAGGGGCTCCGATAGACCCTGAAACCCACAAAGTTTCCACTGCGATTCCAGGGAAATCATATAATCAGGTAACCATAGCCGTAGCAAAGCGTAAGGGAACGAATGCCGTTCAGGTTGCTGATGGTCTGATCACAAAAATTGAGAACTTGAAAAAGGAGGTAATCCCTTCCGACATACATGTCCTTGTTACCAGGAACTACGGGCAGACGGCCAATGCTAAGGTGAATGAGTTAGTTAAACACCTGATTATTGCTATTTTAAGCATCGTCATGCTGCTTACCGTAATGCTAGGCTGGCGCGAAGCCATGATCGTGGCGCTAGCCGTGCCTATGACTCTTGCCGTAACTCTTCTAGCAAACTATCTCTTCGGCTATACTATAAACAGAGTGACGCTGTTTGCTCTCATTTTGTCATTGGGACTTTTGGTAGACGACCCAATCGTAGATGTGGAAAACATTCATCGCCATTTCCTGATGAGGACTCACCCCCCGCTTGATTCCACTCTCCTTGCTGTTGATGAAGTACGGCCCCCCACGATCCTTGCGACATTTGCCGTGATTGCCTCATTCCTGCCGATGTTTTTCATTACCGGAATGATGGGTCCGTACATGAGACCCATGGCAATTAATGTTCCTATCGCCATGTTGATGTCTCTGGTGGTGGCGTTCACCGTAACGCCATGGGCTACATATCACGCTCTGCGTAAGGAATATGGCCACAATGTTGAACCCTATGATTACAAAACCGGACCAATTTATATTACTTACAGAAAAATCGTCCTCCCATTCCTCGAAAGTCGTAGAAAGACATATTGTCTTATTGGAATCATAGTTCTGGCGTTAATAGGTTCCGTTTCACTTGTGGCCTTGAAATTGGTTCCCATGAAGATGCTGCCTTTTGATAACAAGAACGAATTCCTTCTCTTGGTAGACATGCCTGAAGGAACTACCCTGGAAACCACAGACAGTGTAGCCAAAGACATTGGACTGTATTTGTCGACTGTTAACGAAGTAAGGGATTTTGAAACTTTCGTGGGGACAGCTTCACCTATAGATTTCAATGGCATGGTACGGCAATACTATTTACGCTCGGGAAGTTACCTGGCAGACATCCGGGTAAACCTTATCGACAAAGAAGACCGACAGTTTCAGAGCCATACTGTAGCTTTACGAATTCGGCCAGCGCTGCATGAAATTGCTCAACGTTGGAAAGCGAATGTGAAACTCGTTGAAGCGCCGCCGGGGCCTCCGGTCTTTTCCACTCTTGTGGCTGAGGTTTACGGCCCACCCGACGCATCGTATGAAGACATTATCGCTCAGGCCAAAAAAGTTCGTAAACTCATGGAGGAGACCCAGTATGTTGTTGACGTGGATGATACTGTCACAGCCCCTCAAGTTCAGTATAATTTTATAACTGATCGGACAAAAGCCGGTCAGCATCACCTGACTCAGGAAAAAATCTCGCAATCAGCAAGAATTCTATTGGGAGGAGAATCTCCTTCAATAGTGCATTCGAACAAGGAAAGGAAACCACTTGATATCAATCTCCGGCTTCCTCGCTCATTGAGGTCCAGGATTCAGGATATGGGATCAATCAAACTAAAGGGGTCTGATGGATCAATGACACCCTTTGCGGAACTTGGTTCAATTCAACAGACAACCCTGGACAAGACAGTTTTCAGGAAGAATTTACTTCAGGTTGTGTATGTAGTCGGTGACACTGCTGGGCTGAGCCCAGTAAATGCGATACTGGAATTGACCTCCAGCACAAAAAAACTTGGCATTCCAGAAGGCTACAAGGTGAACTGGGCTGGTGAAGGAGAGTGGAAAATCACACTTGATGTTTTTCGAGACCTCGGAATTGCATTTTTGGTAGCGTTAGTCCTCATCTACGTTTTGCTTGTCCAGCAAACCGAGTCGTTTTCCGTGCCACTGGTAATAATGATAGCCATTCCTCTTACTCTAATCGGAATACTGCCCGGGTTTGCAGTCTTGAACCTCTTTTTTGCTCATCAGATAGGACAGTACACCGATTCAATTTTCTTCACCGCTACGGCAATGATAGGAATGATAGCGCTGGCTGGAATTGTAGTCCGGAACTCGATAATCCTGATAGATTTTATACATGTCAGAGTTCGACACGGTATAGTCCTCAAGGAAGCCGTTATAGATTCGGGCGCCGTCAGATTTACCCCTATACTGCTTACGGCAGGAGCGGCGATTTTCGGAGCGTGGGTTATAACTCTAGATCCTGTATTTTCGGGGTTAGCCTGGTCGTTCATTTTTGGCGCTTTCGCTTCTACTATTTTTTCCCTTATAGTTGTGCCGGTCGTGTACTATCTAATTTATGGGGAAAAGGAGCCCCCCAAAGAAATTGGCTCCTGATATTGGAATTGTCGGTTTACAGGTTAATGAAAGAACAATGTCTGGAAATTAGTTTTTGAATCCCATTTTGGCAATTTGCATCTCCAATTAAATTGACCGGATGAATTAGTCTTAAATAACATCGACAAAGAAAGGCGTATAAAATGATTAATAGCAAAATTCAGGACTCTTTTAACAAACAAATAAACGCCGAGACGTATTCAGCCTATCTTTACCTATCAATGGCCGCCTATTTTAGTTCAATAAATTTGCCTGGTTTCGCAAACTGGATGAGATGTCAGGCGCAGGAAGAACTAATTCACGCCGTTAAATTTTTCGATTTTATTAACGAGCGTGGGGGCGAGGTTACTCTGACCGCAATTGATGGCCCTCCAACAAGGTGGGATTCGCCTTTACACGCTTTCGAAGAGGCTTATAAGCATGAGCAAAAAGTTACGGCGTTGATAAATGGTCTTGTAGATCTTGCAATATCTGAGCGTGATCACGCATCATCGACGTTTCTTCAATGGTTTGTCAACGAGCAGGTAGAAGAGGAAGCCTCGACGTATGACGTGGTACAGAGATTGAAACTGGCTGGTGATCAAGGAGGGGGAATGTTCATGATTGATAGGGAATTGGCTGCAAGGACTTTCGTTTATCCCACAACGGCCACCCAAGGCGCCTGATTTCTGTAATCGCCACAAATGATTTTTAGGCCTTGTCCTGAGATGATCAATGTCTCCAGACAGCGCCATCCATAACAGTAGGAGGAAATTATGACCCAACATGAAAACAAGGCCCTATCAATACTTGCCGCGGCCCTGGAAAAGGAAGAAAGAGGTCGGGATTTTTACAAGAAAGCTTCAGAGAGCTGTATAAACCCATTGGGTAAAGAGATCTTTAGAACACTGATGGTGGATGAAGGCGCTCACATAAAACGAGTCAAGGAAATCTTTGACAACCTTTCCAAGGGAAAAAAATGGGATGATAACTGGAAGAATTATAAAGTTGAAAACGAAGATTTGCAGAAATTGTTCAGGAAGAGAATAGAGACGTTTGGTTCGCGAGTTGAGGGAGACAATTCTGATATTGAGGCGATTTCTATAGGCCTGGAAATGGAACAAGGGGCTATCACGTTTTACGAAGAACAACTTAGCAAGGCCTCAGATCTCCTGGAAAAAGAATTTGCCAAAGTGATGATTAGTGAGGAACGAGGCCATTTCGGGGCGTTGGAAGACCTAAAAATGTATCTTGAGAATCCAGAATCATGGTTCGTTGAAAAAGAGAGGACTTCGTTTGACGGATGAGACAAGAATTGTGTTGCCATTGTTTTCGAGATTAGTTCTCTCTAAATTGGTTCCTAGCAGGTTTAATCGGTTTTATAGAGTGTTTACATAGGGTCGAATCTTGAAATCTGATCGGGAAAGATGGGATTCTCGTTACTCTGATGAGTGTGGAGACAATCTATATCCCGATCAATTTCTGATTGACTGCAGTCATCTTCTCTCTTCAGGGCGGGCCCTGGATTTGGCGTGCGGATGCGGCGCCAATTCCATATTCTTGTCCAGTATAGGATATTGGGTCGATGCGTTTGATATAAGTCTAGTGGGATTGCGAAACCTCCAGAAACGAATTGGGTTTGCAAATCTTCCTATTGGCTGCGCCGTTGTTGACCTTGATTATTATCCACTTCCGGCGGATTCCTATGATCTCATCACAGTCTTCAATTTTTTCGCCGAACAAATAACCAGCCAAATCAGATTGGCCCTCAAAAAAGGCGGCCTACTGATTTACTCCACTTACAATTATAAACATCTCAGCCTAAAGCCTGAATTTTGTAGTGATTATCTTGTGCCACGAGGAGGACTGGCACAATTCTTTCCAGATCTGGAGGTTATTGTAGACATCGAAAATGCTGAGCCTGCGGGAAATGTAAGCAGGTTTGTAGGGAAGAATAGAAACTGAAAAGATGATCTAAAGCACAAAAACTTAACTGTTAGGACCTATGTTTCAATTATTAAGAGAAATCAAATGGATGAAAAAGAAGTCGAACAGGAAAAAGTTAATGAGGACAGGCGCTGGCGACTGGTCAGCCGTACAATGCGGTTGCACGGCTATCAGCCCGATGCTCTGATTGAGACTCTCCATACGGTACAGGAGTCGTTCGGTTTTCTGGATTTGGATTCACTAAAATATGTGGCAGGTACACTTCGCTTGCCGCTAAGTCTGGTATAGGCGTGGCCACCTTTTACCATTTTTTTTTCACTGAAACCACCTGGTGATCACACCTGCGTAGTTTGTTTGGGAACTGCCTGCTACATAGCCGGTTCCTCAAATATTTTAGGAACAGTTGAACAGGAAATTGGCCTCAAACCTGGAGAAACGACTCCGGGCAATAGACTTTCACTCTTGACCGCACGTTGTATGGGGTCTTGTGGACTTGCTCCTGCGGTAGTTTTTGACAGAAACCTTTACGGCAAGATGTCCTCAGCCTCTGTAATGGAAAAAATAAGGAGGCTGTTGAATCATGACGATTGAAGAACTGCAGGAAATTGGTAAAATTGAAAAGGAAAAACAGGGAGGTTTCAGACACCGGATCCATGTTTGTGTAGCGGCAGGCTGCCTTTCTTCCCAGAGCGGACTCGTCAAGGAGGCCCTAGAAAAGGAGGTGGCCAGGCGTGGTCTAGAAAGTTGGGCATTAGTCAAGGGGGTAGGATGTCTTGGTTTATGCACGGCTGGACCCATGGTAGCGATTGAACCCGATGGCTCCCTCTACCAGGGAGTCAAAGTATCCGACGCGTCAGATATACTTGAAGCGCTTGGAGGCGCACCGGTTTACCGGCTTGACTGTTCATCGCACCTACCGTTTTTCACTCGTCAAAAGAAGATTGTACTTGAGAACTCGGGTCGGATAGATCCAGAAAGCATTGAAGATTACGTTGCGGAGAGAGGATACGAGGGGCTTTACACAGCCTTAAGAACCACAACACCCACTGGTGTAGTTGACCACGTGACCAAAAGTGGGCTAAGGGGGCGAGGTGGGGCCGGATTTCCCACGGGACTCAAATGGACTGCAGTCTCAAAAGCTAAAAGCAATGTAAAATTTGTCATATGCAATGCGGATGAAGGAGACCCTGGAGCGTTTATGGATAGGAGCGTTCTCGAGAGTGATCCTCACCGGGTTCTTGAGGGCATGGCGATAGCCGGGTTCGCTGTGGGCGCCAACTACGGATTTATATACGTGAGAGCGGAATATCCCCTGGCTGTGAAACGTATCAGGACAGCTATAGCGAAGGCTGAAAGGCTCGGAGTCCTTGGCCGAAACATATTTAATACTACCTTTAATTTTGACGTTTCTGTCCGCTTGGGCGCTGGGGCCTTTGTTTGTGGTGAAGAAACAGCGCTGATAGCATCCATAGAGGGTCGTAGAGGCAGTCCAAGGCCTAGGCCACCATTTCCATCAGAATTGGGGCTATGGGGCTATCCCACTTTGATCAACAATGTCGAAACCTTCGCAAATGTTCCCCCCATAATTCGTAAAGGAGGCGCATGGTTCTCTTCGATGGGCACGGAAAAGAGCAAAGGGACCAAAGTGTTTGCTCTTGCAGGAAGGGTGAACAACACCGGGTTGATCGAAGCCCCTATGGGAACTACTTTGCGGGAGATAGTGTTTGATATTGGCGGTGGCATCAAAGATGGAAGAAAATTCAAGGCTATTCTGACTGGTGGTCCGTCTGGTGGTTGTATTCCCGCTAAATTCCTGGACATGAGCATGGATTATGAATCCCTTGCTCAAGTTGGGGCCATAATGGGGTCAGGCGGTATAATAGTCATGGATGAGACTTCGTGCATGGTTGATATGGCGAAGTTTTTCATCGAATTCTGTATGAGTGAATCTTGTGGAAAATGTGTCCCGTGCCGTGTAGGGACTGTTCAAATTTATAATTTGATGAAAAGAATAACAGAAGGTAATGCAAAACCTGATGACATCAAATTACTCGAAGAACTTTGTGATCTGGTTAAAAGCACAAGTCTTTGTGGTTTAGGGCAAACTGCTCCTAATCCTGTCCTGAGCACTATGCATTACTTTATGGACGAATACAGAGCACACATCGATTACAAGATTTGTCCAGCCGGGACCTGCCAAATGCGTCCAGCGGAGGAATCAACATGAGATACCCTGCTTTCTTACAAAAAATTGCGGACCGCGCCGACGTTCAGCCAGTAAGAGTGTTGACCTTCACCATAGATGGACGGATGGTGAGCGCTAGAGAAGATGAGACAATATTGTCAGTCGCACGAGAAAATGGGATCTCAATTCCGACATTGTGTCATCTGGACGGACTTTCCGAGCGCGGGGCCTGCCGCCTTTGCATAGTAGAAATTAAGGGTTCGGCAAAACTTAGCCCTTCCTGTGTAACCCTCCCGAGGCAGGATATGGAGGTCATAACAAACTCCGAAAGGGTTATGGACTATCGGAGGAAAATTCTTGAACTCCTCTTCACTGAGCGTAATCACATTTGTTCCGTTTGTGTATCGAACGGGCATTGTGATCTCCAAGCGCTAACCGCCGAACTTGGAATGACTCACGTCCACTATGACTACTTACACACCAAGCAGGTCGTCGATGCTTCACACGAAAGATTCTCGGTTGACCACAACCGTTGCGTGCTTTGTCAGAGATGTGTACGAGTTTGCGACGAAATCGAAGGGGCTCACACTTGGGATGTCATGGGTCGTGGTCACCTCTCCAAGGTGATAACAGACCTTAATCAGCCCTGGGGAGAGTCAATTACATGTACAGGTTGCGGGAAATGTGTTCAGGTTTGTCCGACGGGGGCCCTATCCGAAAAAGGCAAATCTGTTGCAGAAATGACAAAAAAGAGACAGTTCCTGCCGTACCTGAAGTTGATGCGCGGGGCTGAAATCACATGACTCGCAAGAGATTAGCAACTGCATGGCTCGATGGGTGTTCGGGATGCCACATGTCGTTTTTGGACATTGACGAAGAAATTATACAACTATTTGATAGGATTGAACTTGTCTATTGTCCTCTGATGGACTTCAAAACAATTCCAGAAAACATAGATTTTGCCCTTGTTGAAGGCGCTGTCAGTTCTCAGGCGGACAAAGAGGAGATCCTTTCGTTACGGGAAAGTAGCAAGGTTCTTATTGCCTTTGGAGATTGCGCAGTTACCGCTAATGTTCCAGGAATGCGTAACCAGTTCAGTGTCATGGAGACTCTTTCCCGAGCATATATTGAAAATTCGGCGTCCAACGGAATTCTACCCGATAGCGTAGTTCCAAAACTCATGAAATATGCCAGGCCTCTCCATGAATACGTCCGGGTAGATCTGTTTCTTCCAGGATGTCCTCCACCGGCCGGGGTAATTTTGTCAACCCTGAGTGATCTGATCGACGGACGACCTCCAGGTATTGAGGGGAAAACGCGTTTTGGAGCCTGACCCTTGTGGAGCAAGCAGCATGAGCCATACCATACAAATTAAACCGATCACCCGGATAGAAGGCCATGGGAAAGTCACCGTTACACTCGATGATTCGGGGTTAGTTTCGGACGCCAAATTCCACGTGACACAGTTCCGAGGGTTCGAAAAATTTTGTGAGGGGCGCCCATTTTATGAAATGCCATCGCTTGTTGAGCGAATTTGCGGAATCTGTCCCGTTAGCCATTCTATTGCTTCGGCCAAGGCATGCGACTCAATTCTGGGCGTGCGAGTTCCAACTCCGGCGAAAAAGCTCCGCAGGTTATTAAATTGTGGAACTTTCATTCAATCTCATGCGTTGAGTTTTTTTCATCTGTCAGCTCCAGACCTGGCTCTCGGATTTAACGCGGACCCGGCGGAACGTAACATAGTCGGTCTCTTAAAGTCATATCCAGCGCTTGCCATGGATGGAATTCAACTTCGCAAGATAGGGCAGCAAATTATCGAATCCTGCGCGGGTAAACGAATTCACCCAGCGTGGGTAGTGCCAGGTGGTGTCAACAACCCGTTGCCGGAGGAGAATCGGGATTTCCTGCTTTCGCTAATTCCCGAAGGCTACAAAATCATACGTAGGACATTGGATTGGTTTAAGGGTTTGTTGGACAATTATAGGGAGGAAATTCGTACATTTGCCAATTTTCCTACGTTATTCACAGGACTGGTCAACTCAGAGGGTAACCTTGAACATATTGAGGGAAAACAACGATTTTTGGATTCCAAAGGGCTGCTAATTCATGAAGACTTTGATACCGACAAATATCAGGAATACCTTGCAGAATACACCGAGCATTGGTCTTACCTTAAATCGCCTTATTTCAAATCGCTTGGCTACCCTGATGGTATTTACAGGTCTGGGCCAGCAGCAAGATTAAATGTTTGTGATAGCTGCGGGACGCCTCAGGCAGACCAGGAATGGGCGGAATTCAAGGGCCTTGAAAGAGGCCCGGTTCTCAGTTCCTTCTATAATCATTACGCAAGGCTAATCGAGATCCTTTTCAGCCTGGAATTGATGGAATATTTGTTAAAAGACGCTGAAATACTAAGTTCTCACGTGCGATCAATAGCACGAAACAATGAATTCGAGGGCGTAGGTGTTGTAGAAGCTCCCAGGGGTCTTTTAATACATCACTATAAGGTTGACGAACAGGGATTGATAACGTGGGCCAATATGATCGTGGCTACAGGTCACAATAACCTTGCGATAAACAGGGGAATCCTGCAGGTCGCAAGGCGATTTATAAGGGGTGACAAAATCACGGAAGAAGCCATGAACAGAATCGAGGGCTTGATTCGCTCGTTCGACCCTTGCTTGAGTTGTTCTACTCATGCAATATGGAGCCCAAAGTTCCGTGTGGACATTCTGAGTCCGGACGGAACGATTCTGGATAGTATGATATCATAACGTCATGAGAGGTGACGAAACCGGTTCACTGATGAAAATTCAAGCAGTTATATTGTGCATTGTTCTTGTTCTGTCTTGCCTATACTGTTCTTGTTTTGCCGCAGGGCAAAGTGACCAGGGAAACACTACAATCAAGAAAAATTACCCCTCCGTTCCAAACTCGCTGTTGATTTCGCCGGAATACAGGACAGATGAATTCACATGTCCATTACTGCCAGGTTGTCCGTCAGGACCTGCCGTGCCTCTGCCCCCTGTACCCGCGTTGAAACACGAACGGGCAGGATCTCAGGCTACTGGAAATGCAGGCAAGCTCTTAGAGGGCGCCGGTAAGTATTTGGGCATGATATTGATTCCAGCGGGCCCTTTTGACATGGGTAGCAGTGAAGGGTCGGGCCGACCGGATGAAAGACCAATGCACGCGGTTTATCTTGGAGATTTCTACATATCCAAATACGAAGTTACAAACGCCGAGTTTTGCAAATTTCTCAATAAACAGGGTGAAATATCCAGTGATGGTCTTCCGAGCCTTAGAATCGATGATCCTTCTGCTCCCATAATTAGAGTGAATGGCGCTTTTCAACCAAAACCCGGGTTTGCTGACAGGCCAGTAACGGATGTTTCCTGGTATGGGGCCTCAGATTACGCGCGATGGATGGGAGGACGTTTGCCAACGTCTGCTGAATGGGAGAAAGCGGCCTTATATACGACAATTAGACCGGAACCAGACAACATCAGCCTGTCTTCGGAAGAACAGTCCTCCCCTGTTTACACTGCTAAAGCGGGGATGTTAGGTGTTGCTGGAATGACCGGGAATGTCTGGGAATGGTGTTCCGACTGGTATAGCCGCGATTATTACGCCTCAAGCCCCTCCCAGAATCCTCTTGGACCTTCGTTGGGGCAGGAAAAAGTGATCAGGGGAGGATCATGGGCGTCTGCTGTCTCATCGAGAAGGATTCAAAACATTCATAAAGCTGTCCCTCGAGGTTATTACCAGACAGTAGGATTCCGAATCGTCAAGGATTGAATTTTCCCTGATCCGTCACCATACATGATGAAAACCAAAAGGATAAAAACCGTCCCGGAGTTGATTGCGAAGGAATTTGTCGCCG
Source organism: Deltaproteobacteria bacterium (assembly GCA_023474025.1). Taxonomy (GTDB): domain Bacteria; phylum Desulfobacterota; class Desulfomonilia; order Desulfomonilales; family Desulfomonilaceae; genus CAJBEZ01. Next base: position 3,276 of record JAMCYH010000047.1, on the reverse strand, counting down.
TACTTTTGGCCTGCTCGATCCTGGTTTTTGTATCCACCGTAATTGACGCCCCGATGGGTGGGCCAGCTAACATTGACGGAATACCTATGGAAAGTGTGAAGGCTCCGTGGATATTTGTCGGCATTCAACAAATGCTCAGGATTTTACCACCTGACCTCGGGGGTATAATTATTCCGCTTTTGGCTATAACACTCTTAACTTTAGGGCCTATTGTTATTATCAGGAATAGTTTCCGTTCGATTATTTTCTACGGTGTCCTTGTCTCAGGCACGATCCTAACTGTATGGGGATATCTGAGTTGACGGACCACAGGAAACTTTTCTTTGGCAGTCTCATATCATGCGCTTTGATTTTCATTTCAGCCTTGCTTGTAATCTCCTACAGACAACATGTTCCGGAGTGGAAAAGATACCAGTTGAAAGGGATTTCGCTAGCCATTGCGGCTCTGGAGGACAAACTTAATGCTGAATCAGAAGAAGAAAAACAAAAAGCCATAAAAGCAAAAATATCTGAACTGAAACGTTTTACGCCTCAAGTAATTGAGATTGCGCCGTTCAGGGGTAAAGCTTCCGCCGAATTCTGTATGACCTGCCATTTTGGTATAGAAGACACTTCAACCTCTCATCCAAACTCAATTTTCGGATGTGTTGTTTGTCACGGTGGAGTAGGCTCTGATCTGACAGTTAAAGGAGCCCATAGAGGCCTTATAGGTGGCGCGAATCCATCACGCCTTGACCTGGCTGGTCAAAGCTGCGGTGGAAACTCGTTAGTGTCTGGGATGTGTCATACCGAAAAAGTGGTCCCCATCCTGGACCGCGTTCGAAATACTCCCCGTTCGATAATGTCCACTAACGCCGGTATAATTGGTATCCTGAGGTTTCAGTGGGGGGTTGCTGACATCGGTGAAGAGCGCTATGGCATCAGATCTATCTCTGATAACAAGCATGAATTGAAGGAAATTGGATCGGAAGACTCAAACAACGGTACACTAAATCTGGCTGAAAATCATTTCAGGAAGTTTTGCGCAACTTGTCACCTTTGGGGAAAGCAATCTCATGAAAAGATGGGAAGGCTTGACGGATGCGCCGCATGCCACGCCATTTACAGTGAAACTGGCCGTTACAGGGGTAGCGATCCTACAGTCAACAGGGAAGAAATTGGGCATGCGGCATACCATTCCATAAACACAAGGATTTCTGATGAGCGTTGTCGAGCCTGTCACAATCGAAGCGCCCGCATAGGACTGAATTATCATGGAGAAATGGAGAGTGAACAGTACGGGACACCTTTTATGAATGGTTTCTATAATGAACAGACTTTAAGTGACGATAGATTTGTAATGCGATTGGTTCCGGACATCCATTTCGAGAAAAAAATGGGTTGTATTGATTGCCACACGGCTCAGGAGACCATGGGTGATGGCAAGATTTATGGTCGGATGAAAGATCAGCTTGAAATCAGGTGTGAAGATTGTCACGGTGGGTATAACAAGGGTCCTGTAGTGGCGCCCATGGATCCTAATGATCCTCTTACACTGGCTCTGATGCGCAGTTCAAAATTTATAAACCTTTCGGAGACAGACACTATACTTCGAACGTCCAAAGGACGCCCTTTACCCAACATTAAAAAAACAAAACAAGGATTGGTTCTTACCAGCAAACTGACCGGGAATCAGAGTCCCGTCAAAGTGATAACTGGTGACAAACGTGGCCACAGCATAAAAGGCCATGAACGTCTGGAATGTGACACCTGTCACAGCGCCTGGAGTCCTCAGTGCTACGGCTGCCACCAGATTTTGAACCTTGGCGTCAAGGGGAAAGATCATCTTACTGGCAAAATGAGCAAGGGGCTTTGGTCTGAGGGCAGATCATTCTTCAGGTTTGAAAAGAACATTCTTGGAATAAATTCAAGGGGGCGCGTTGGCATCTTGGCGCCAGGCTGTCAGGTTTGGAACACGGTGGTAGATGAAACAGGGAAAGTAATTACGCCTTACAACTCCAAAATAATGCCATTGAAAAATGGCATGAATTCTATAGCAATTGGGTCCACTCATCCTCATACCACAAGGAAAGAAGTCCCTCGATGCGTCGATTGTCACCTCGATTCAAAATCTATCGGTCTCGGGGAAGGGAACATTTCATGGGACCCAGTGAGAAAGATTGCCTCTGTGGCGCCAATTTATGATTCTTTAGATAGCGGTTTACAAATTAAATTCCCTCTCGATGCGATCGTTAATAAAGATGGTAATCAGATGCAGGGGTCTTCCCACAACCTTTGCCGAGGATTTAACAAAAGCGAAATTCGACGGATACTTGAAATTGCTCCATGCCTTCCCTGTCATGACCGTTATGACGACCCCGTATGGAGCAAAGCCGGTCCCTATGAGAAGACACCGCTGTGCGTAAGGCCGCCCTTGAGTAAAGACGCTCAGGAGCGGCCCAAAGATTTACAAATTAATAATTAGCATGGTCCCCACCGGAATGTGTTGGACCCGTAAAGCGCTCCTACGCCCAGGTCTTCTTCTATCCTCAATAGTTGATTATATTTTGCGATTCTGTCAGTTCGGGAAACTGATCCCGTTTTAATCTGGCCAGTACCCAAAGCAACGACGAAATCTGATATGGTTGTATCCTCAGTTTCCCCACTTCTATGTGAAACTATTGAGGTGTAGCCGTTTGCAGAGGCCAAATTAACTGCTGAGATCGTTTCAGTTAAGGTTCCGATCTGATTTAGTTTGATTAGAATCGAATTGGCTATAACGTTTTCTATTCCCTTTTTCAGTAGTTCCACATTGGTAACGAATATGTCATCGCCGACAAGCTGCACTGTCGAAGCCAGTCTTTCGGTCATTAATGCCCAACCATCCCAGTCATTTTCATCAAGCCCGTCTTCTAATGAAATTATTGGATAACGCCCAATAATGTCTTCATAAAAATCAACCATCTGTTCAGCAGATTTTTTTGTCCCTTCACCCTTAAGGTAATAAACTCCATTTTTGTAGAATGAACTGGCTGCTGAATCCAGCGCAATCCACACATTTCCACCAGGCTCGTATCCAGCTTCGTCTATAGCGCGAACTATGACTTTGAGCGCTTCTTCGTTTGATCTCAGGTTTGGGGCAAAACCGCCTTCGTCGCCTACTGCCGTATTCAATCCCATACCCTTAAGGACCTTCTTGAGGGTGTGAAATATTTCCGATCCCATTCGAAGGGCGTCACTGAAACAACACGCTCCAACAGGCATAATCATGAACTCCAGTAACAAGGGCAATCTTGG
>JAMCYH010000236.1 GCA_023474025.1 Deltaproteobacteria bacterium | reverse complement strand
CTCTTGCGATCTATTGCCAGGGCTATAGTGGCGATTAGAACCGCTGATTCATGCTCGCGAACAGGTTTGATAAACAACTGATAGCAAACCAGACCCAACGCTACGGTGAGCAGGATTGAGATCAAGGCGGCAAGAAGAGACGACATGCCCAGATAATCGAAGCCGAGATAGATAAAGTAGGCTGCCGCCATGTACAGCGCTGTGTGTGCGATATTGACCACACGCGCCACACCGAAAATCAGCGAAAAACCTATGGCCAGCAAGGCGTATATGCTACCGTTGATCAGTCCATTAATCACAATCTCCTGAATCATACATTGACTCCGCCGGTCGATTGAAAATTACCGCATTAATATGGATCTCAACTATAAAGCGATTAGCAAAATTTTTATCATCTTTGCCAAAACAGGAACGACAAAAAAGGTTTTTGACGCCGTAGGCATACGCGGTAATGTTGCGCCGAAATGGCCATTAGTTTTGCTAACCGCTATATCCTATGGTTCGTCTGGCTTCCACCGCCTATCGAGGGCCTTATTTCTTCTTATAGTATTCGATTACCCAATCAGGGAGCTTGTAGGGCACGGTACCCTCGTATGTCAGACCATTCCAGTTGTTGGGCCACACACACATATTTTTCCCATCCTGCCATTGCGTTCCCACTGCTGTGACGAATTTTGGCCCCCATGTAACATCGTGATCCTTAGTGAACACAAATCTCCCCGACGTAACTTCCATATCAGTTTTTTCAAGGAACGGAACAAGCTTGTCCGCATCCAGAGTAGCAGCCTTTTCTATTGCGTGCTTGAGAATAGAAATGGCGTCGTAAGTCCCTGCTGTGTAATTCGGCGCTTCCTTAAATTGTTTTTCGTATTTATCGAAAAATGGGATCGTCTTATCGTTTATCTTTACTCGCGCATATGTGCCCACAGTAACAGTGTAATTCCCTTTACCACCAGTAGCGTTCCAGAAACCATCCTTTTGGGCCTCCACGTTAATTCCCACTAATGGGGCCGGGATTTTGAGTTCACCAGCCTGTTTGGCAAAGGGAATGCCCACCGAAGACGAAAAGGTTGTGAATATAATGTTGGCCCCGGCTCGCTGAATTGCGGAAAGTTCCGCTGTTGTGTCCGTCGCCGTAGGGGAAGGCCTCCAAACCCCGGCAATTTCCATACCCATTTTGGGGAGGCTCTGCTGAGCGATACCCACAATTGGATCGGCCCACGCAGCCTTTTCAGCAACCACGGCAACTTTCAACTTAGGAATCTCCAGTTGTTTGGCCATAGCCTTAGCCACCATATCAAGAACCAAGAAGTCTACCTTCACGAGAAATTTGGAATTTATAGGAGTCACACGAAACCAGTATTTGTAACGATCATAATCCTTTGCGACTCGTTCGCAGAGTTGAGGATGAGCGGCTCCACACCCCATGAAAATTTTCTTGTTATCCATGGCGATATCTTGCATCACCATCACGGCCTCGGAGCGAAAACCGCCGACCAGGAAGTCGACCTTGTATCTGCTAATAGCTAGCTCCATGGCGTTGGTGGCATCCGGAATACTCAAAAACTCGTTCGAGTCCACCTTTACGAGTTCAATAGGGCGTTTGGCGCCATTTACCAGGACGCCACCAGCTTTGTTGATTTCTTCGGCAGCAAGAGTGGCCCCGTTCCACTGACCCTCTCCCTGGGTGAATTGCATAGGACCAAATTACCCCGATCTTTATAGGATCAGCTCCCCATACAGGAAAACACGCGCCAAGACAGAATGTTAGAGCTAAGAAAACACCCCGCAGAAAATATGGTTTTTTCACAACCGTCTCCTTTCTCAAAAAGTTGATTTGGTGAATATTCCGTTGATCCTGAAACGCGCATCAGCCTTGGATGGCTGCTGGTAATTTCAGGGCGCCTATCATATTGTCCGTAGAACAGAGTGTTATCTTTTTAATTCACTTTTGGCTCTTTCCACCATGGGTAAAAATCTGGCATGTCCTTGGTTGGACTCAATTTGAAATCGGGAGACCGCTTTTCCAGGAAGCTGCGAATCCCTTCATGAGCGTCCTTTTGGCGGCCGCACCAATGGAAACATCGCGAGTCAATAAGGTGTACGGATTGAGGGTCTTTCTCTGTAAGTCCGTGCCACAGAAGAGCTTTGCTGAGCGCAACTGAAACAGAGGAAGCTTGCGTTGCAATTTCTCGGGCAATTGCCAAAGCTTTCAGCAGCACTTCTTCGCTGGGCAACACGTAATTGAATAGTCCTGAGGACGCCTGTTCTTCAGCTCTAAAAACCCTACCTGTATATATTAGTTCCGTGGCCCGCGCGATTCCTACAATTCGAGGCAGGAACCAGGATGAACAAGCTTCCGGCACAACGCCTCGACGAGCAAAAACAAAGCCGATTTTTGCGTCTGCGGCGACAATACGAATATCCATGGGAAGCGTCATGGTAATTCCAACCCCTACCGCATGACCGTTAATAGCCCCAATAACCGGTTTGCGGCAATTAAAGATCGCCAGGGCCACTTTTCCCCCCCGATCTCTGTGTTGGGCGATAGAAACTTTTCTGCCTTCCGTCATTGTCGAATCGAAGGTGGCTTCACCTGTGGTGAGGTCGGCGCCGGCGCAAAAAGCCTTACCTGCGCCGGTAACTACAACTGCTCGAACTGAGTCATCCCGGTCCGCTTCAGCGAAGATATCTATTAGCTCCTGCGCCATAACAGGGGTGAAAGCGTTCATTCGTTCAGGACGATTAAGCGTAACGACCGCAATCCCTTCACGAACCTCGAATTTGGTCTGTTTCAAGTCCATCGACAACTCCGTTTTTCCCATTTATACATCAAATACTTTACTGCACGATATCCAATTACGTTCGGTAAATCCTTCCAGCATGCGGGGAACCTAGTTGGTCAAAAGGTTTTCCCAAATGATCGCGTAGCCCTGTCCCCGACCTACACACATCGTTGTCAAACCATACCTGGCCTTTGGGTTCTCTTTAAAAAGCCCTGTTAGAAACGCCACCAATCTCGGACCGGAAGCTGCCAATGGGTGACCATAGGCCAAGGATCCGCCCCATTTATTTACTTTAGGATCGTTGACGCTTAAGCCCCATTTATCAAGACAATATAGCGCCTGAACAGCAAACGCTTCATTAATTTCTACAATATCTATGTCCAGAATACTTAGCCCAGCCCTGGCCAAAGCTTTTTCAGTGGCTGGAACTGGAGCTATTCCCATGATTCTCGGATCAACGGAAGCTACTCCGGAAGAAACCCATCTCATTTTGGGAACAACCTTTAGTTCTTCAGCTTTCTCACGAGACATCAACAGGACAACGGATGCTCCATCATTAAGACCGGCAGAGTTTCCCGCAGTGACCCTACCGTTTTCCCTAAACGGAGTCCTGAGCTTTGCTAAGGCTTCCATGCTGGTTTCAGGCCTTGGTTGCTGGTCTTTGTCAACAATTATTCTCGCGCCATCTTCCAGTTCAACTTCAATAGGTACTACCATATCCTTCATCTTGCCGGTTTTAATGGCCTTATCAGCTTTTTGCTGGCAGTCCAGGGCGTACGCGTCGGCCATCTCTTTAGTAATCTCGGGAAATTTGTCATGGATATTTTCAGCGGTCATTCCCATATTGAAAGCTGAAGAATCACCCATAACTTCCTCTGCTCTGGGGTGAGGATCTCGCATAAAACCCATGGGTAAATGGCCCATATGTTCGATTCCGCCCGCTATAAGACAATCTGCCATTCCGCTAGCAATGTATGACACTCCAAATCCTATCGCTGTTAACCCGCCTGCGCACATACGATCGATAGAGCATCCCGGGATCTCCCAACCCAAATCGGCCAACATCGGTACCATTCTACCAAGAGTGCCACCTTGCTCTTTCACCTGATTTGTTACACCCCAAAGGCTGTCTTCGATCATGCTCGGTTTGACAGTGGGATTGCGGTCAAGAAGCGCCTTTACCAACGGGACACAAAGGTCTTCCGCTCTTGTCCGCCAAAAAATACCTTTTTCACCGGCCCGACCAAAGGGGGTCCTCACAGCATCTATAACAAATACCTCACGTGACCTTCTGGACATTTAGCTTCAGCTCCTAATCATTTTTGTTCTCGATAATCGCTGCGATTCCAAGTCCGCCGCCTCCACAGATTCCCTCTAATCCATACCTTGAGTTACGTCTTTTCATCTCATGCAACAGGGTCACCAAAACACGCGTTCCTGTACAGGCGATCGGATGTCCGAGGGAAATACCGGACCCATTAACATTCACTCTTTTATAACTCTCAGGTCCGATACCCATTTCTTTGAGATCTGCGAGAACCTGAGCGGCAAAAGCTTCCTGTATCTCGATAAGATCGATGTCTTCCAACTTAAGATTCGCCCTTTTTAAAGCTTTGTTAACAGCCAGAGGTACGGTCCTGTAAGTTCTTCTGGGATCGTCGCCGACCGAAACGCAAGGTTTGACGGCCGCCATAGGCTTCAGACCCATTTGTGAGGCTTTTAAAGCGGAAGTGAGTACTACGGCGGCAGCCCCATCATTCTCGGTTGATGAATTGCCCGCGGTGCAAACACCACCCAATACCGGTTTTAGACGACTCAAGGCTTCTAATGTAGTGTCTGGTCTAGGGTTTTCATCACTACGCACGACCGTCTGCTCTCCTCTTTTTCCGATGATTTCCAGAGGGACTATTTCTTCCGCAAATTTACCTGTGTCGGTTGCAATACACGCTTTCCTATGGCTTTCAAGCGACCATTGATCGCATTGCTCGCGAGTTATGGAATGATCCTTTGCGGCGGTTTCAGCCCAAGACATCATGGTCGGCAGGATTCCATATCGTTCTTCAGGTTGGGACATTACCCGAGCCCTCTGTATGCGGTCGTAAAAGGGAATTCCCCATAATGAGAGATCTCCGTGTCCCTTGGGCATACCTTTATTTCCTCCAATTCCCCATTTGACACTGCCAGGAAGGTAAAACTCCGCATTGCTCATACTCTCCGCACCTCCCGCCACAACAATGTCCGCCTGTCCCGAGGCTATTAGCCCAACGGCGAATCGGACAACGTCAAGCCCTGTGCAGCAACGGCTGTCCAAGGTCACACCGGGGATTTTTTCCGGCCATCCCGCTTTTAGAAGGGACATTCGGGCTATGTTCACGCATTCTCCGTTCTGATAAGCCTCTCCCATGATGACCTGGTCCACATCCTGAGGCTCGATCCCGGATCGCCCAACGGCTTCGTTAATTACGGTGGCGGCAAGATCATAAGCCTGAATGTCCTTGAGCACTCCCATATATCTGCCAACAGGTGTTCGAACTCCGCCGACAATTACTACTTCATTCATTCGATTCTCCATCCTAAATTCCAAACTGGTGTCGTGAGCCAAACAGGAGAAAGAAATTGTCCTTCAACAAAGGCTTATGTAATTCATTGAGGCTACTTTTTTGTTTCTTTTCTGGTCCCGTCTGAATTGTACTCGTACCACCCCTTACCGGTTTTTCGACCAAGCTGCCCGGCAGCCACCTTTCTTCGAAGTATCGCCGGCGGAAACCAGCGCGGATCTTTTGTTTCTTCATAGATTGCGGTGAGGGCCCCACAGGTGACGTCCAAGCCTACCATGTCACCAGTCTCGAATATTCCCATCCTGCGGCCAGAGGCGAGACGCAAACCCTTGTCAATATCTTCAACAGTGCCAACCCCCGCCTCTACCAGGCGAATTGCTTCAACAGTGGCCGGGAAGTTGATGCGGTTGATGAGGAATCCCGGCACGTCTTTGTGAACGAGAATGGGCTCCTTACCAATCATTTCAACGAACAATTTACCCTTAGCGAACACGTCATCGCTCGTAAATTGGCTGCGCACAACCTCTACAGCCTCCATCATTGGAACAGGACTAAAGAAATGAAGTCCCAGGACTCTTTCTGGACATTTGATTTCAGCAGCCAGGGCGCTAATTGGGATTGCGCTTGTATTGCTAGCCAACAAAGTTTCCGGTTTGGCCACAGAGGCGATCTCCCTGAAGACTTTCTGTTTTAGAGTCAGGTTCTCAAAGACCGCTTCGATACAAATGCCAACTTCAGACACCCCAGCAATACTGTCGGTTGGAATAATACGGGCCATTACGTCTCCCAGAGGTCCCTTGACTTTCTGCTTTTCAACAAGCTTTCCGGCAGACCATGCAATATTCTTTAAGGCCCGTTCCAACGCCACTTGATCCACATCATACAGGGTTACTTCAAGTCCCGCCGAAGCGCACACTTGAGCAATGCCGGAACCCATTAGGCCAGCGCCTACAACAAACACTTTGTTGATATCCATTCCCATCCTCTTAATCCTTGAGAAGTTCCCGGGCTATTACTAAACGCTGGATCTCGCTGGTGCCTTCGTAAATGCGTGTCAACCGGAGATCACGGTAGTAGCGTTCGACCGGATAGTCCTTCATATAGCCCATTCCACCATGTATCTGAACAGCCATGTCCGCGACTCTATTGGCCATCTCAGAGCAAAAGAGCTTGACCATTGCGGCTTCCTTTATCACCGATGAATTAGTCGCATCTTTCAACCATGCCGCATGGTAGACCATTTGACGGGCAGCGTATATGTTAGTCGCCATGTCCGCGAGCATTAACTGGATGGCTTGAAAGTGAGCGATCGGTTTACCGAATTGAACGCGCTGCTTGGCATAATCAATGGATAGATCCAATAACTTCTGAGCGGACCCCATGGTCGACGCCCCCATGGTGAGTCGGCCTCTGTCCAAAGTTTTCATGGCGGTCCTAAACCCCTTGCCAACATTTTCCTGTCCACCTACAACGTTCTCTTTCGGCACCAGACAATTGTCGAAAATAAGTTCACATGTGTGGGAACCTCTCATTCCCATTTTCCTTTCAATCGTTCCGACGTAAAATCCAGGAAAAGTCTTTTCTACGATAAAAGCCGTAATACCGCCTTTTGCCCTTTTGGCCCGGTCAGTCAAAGCGAAAACAGTCGCCACGTCAGCAATATTGCCATTGGTGATAAAATGCTTCCGGCCATTCAAAACCCAGTGGGAGCCTTTTAGTTCCGCGGTAGTTTTCAGATTTGCCGCATCGGAACCAGCTTCTGGTTCGGTCAGAGCGAAGCAGCCTATCAGCTCGCCAGAAGCAAGCTTGGGCAAATACTGCTGCTTCTGCTCAGATGTGCCGTCCAAAACAATACCTTGAGATCCTATCCCATTATTGGTTCCAATGATGGTACGAAAGCATGCGTTTACCTTGCCCATTTCCTCATAGACAAGGCATTCGCCAAGACATCCCAATCCCAATCCACCATATTCTTCGGGTATTCCTAAACCAAAAAGGCCCAAGTCTCGCATCTTCTGGATTACATCTTCGGGAATGCGATCTTCTTCTTCTACTTGCCGACTAATCGGTTCCAGGTCCTGTTTTACAAAGCGTCGAACGGTTTCAACCGTCATACGGAGATTCTCTGGTATATCAAAGTCCATTAAATTCACCTCTGCATAATGTTGATTCGATGCCCGCCATTAGAAACGATCAATTTGGGACAGCAACCATTATGCCAAAATACCTGAGAACTCAGTTTGAAATATACGTTAGGCCTTTTGCGCTTTCTAAGGGACAGCGACGTTGCGCTGTGTGTGGTTGTGGCCGTGTCATGTATATGAATATATACAAACCACGAAAACGGGAAATTAATACGCCATTAAACGCTTCATGAAAAGGGCTATAGCGGTAGGTGTATATAAATATAGACGTGTAGATAATTATCTACACTGGTTAGATTGCGCTGATCTTGAAAATTAGAACTTCGGAGGACCATCCAGGCCATATCGTCGCATTTTTTGATATAAACCTGTGCGATGAATGCCGAGTAAACGCGCCGCCTCGGTGCGGTTTCCATTCGAGAGATTCAAGGCGCGTTGAATAGCTCGCTTCTCTGCAATGGCCATTTCATCTTTCAGTGGATGGGGTTCTTGGTCGACCGTACGGGTTAAGCGCTCCCCATTCCTAATTTCCATAGGCAGGTTTTCTTCCAGAATCGGACCGTCCCCTGCTACGGATGCCGCGCGCTCTAACACGTTTTGCAACTCACGCACATTTCCTGGCCAATTGTAGGCCATGAGTTTTCCCATCGCCTCGGGTTCTATGCGAAGAGGCGGTCGTCCCGGTTGATTACGTATGAGGGAAAGGAAGTGGTAAGCCAGTCGAGGTATATCGTCCCGTATCTGGCGAAGGGGCGGGGTTTTTAGTAGAAAAATGTTCAACCGATAGTACAGGTCTTTGCGAAATTCTCCTCTGGACAGCATTGATTTGATATCGCGGTTCGTGGCGGCGATTACTCTGAAATCCAGTTTGAGGGTCCGGGAGCCACCCACTCGCTCCACCTCCCTATCCTGAATAACCTGAAGCAGTTTGGCCTGCATCGGCAAAGGAAGTTCTCCCAACTCATCAAGAAATATGGCGCCTTTGTCGGCCAATTCAAACTTGCCCGGTTTACCTTTTGCGCTCGCGCCTGTGAATGCGCCGGCTTCATAGCCGAACAATTCGGATTCAAACAGTTCAGTAGGGATGGCTGCGCAGTTTACTCGCACTAAAGGTCGTTCGCGCCGAGCGCTGATCTGATGTATAGCGTGAGCGAAAACCCCCTTTCCGGTTCCCGTCTCTCCGATTATCAACACTGGCAGGTCCGAAGCTGCTGCCTGCATCGCAATCTGTTTGACTTCCTGCATCGGCGCCGACTCACCCACTACGCCCTGTAGGGAATAGCGACTGCGATATGCCTCTTGAAGCTCCTTTTCATAATAGTCCAGGCGACTTTGCAGGACCTCCACCTGTCGCACCAGTTCTTTGACCTTCTCAGGGTTCCAAAACATTAACTTGGCTACTGCCCCAATGACAGTTCCATTCCTGTCCCGTAAAGGAATACGGGCAATGATGCGGTCTTTACCGCCTAATCGGAACAGTTCGCCGATCTCTGCGCGCCCTGTTTCAAGAACGCGTGTAAGCTCGCTATCCGGGTTGAGTTCCAGGATATGTCTTCCGATAGCCATCTTGCGGGACACCTGATAGAAGGCTTCATCCGATCCGCTGATATAACGAACTATGCCTTCAGCGTCCACTACTATCTGGCTTTCATGGGGGTTATCGAGCAAAGCTTCCAGCAGCTCCGGAGGAATGTTTTGACTGGGGAATTCTGACATATGGTCTCTCGGATGTTAGAGTTAAGGCCAGGCGATTGGTTAATCATTTATTATAGGGACTATCAACAATTTTCTGGCTGTTTTGACGTATATTAGCTTAAAATCCATACAAACTGAGTTTCACCTTGTAAAAATTTTCGGATATTTGATGTCCTGGGGTCTCTATGGCGAGTATTGGACGCGAAATATTAAGGCTTCTACCATCCTGATGAAACTGCGCGCCCGTCAACGTGGCAATGAGGCATTAATCCCGAAATATTACAAAGTCATGCGAGTGGCTTTACCCATCCTATTTCTTATTGTAACGCCTGGCCTCGCTTTTGCTTGGGAATTCAGTATTGAATCATCGCTCCTGAATTTTAGGTATATCTATGCTTCTCAAGCCGGATCAAAGGGGTTTTTCGGTCCATTCAATGTAGATATGAGCTCAAAGGGAGGAGATCTTGCGCCGCTGAACGGGTGGTTCCAAACAAGAATGCTAACCGGCACAACAGCTATGTTGTCATCAACGCGTATGGCTATCTTTCCGGTCTTAAAACTTAATCAGGCTGTAGCGGTGAGGGGCGTTTACAGGATTGGACAGGACGCTACGTCAATCAATCAGGTTTATGAAAACCCGGACATTGAAACGACGTTTTCAGATGGCCGATGGACCAGATTATGGATGACAGTGGATACCCCGTTGGGGAGGATTTACTATGGGAAAAGAGGTTTCCAGCAGGGATTGGGGTTACAGTTTGGAAGCGCTGAGACTGCGGACGAAATCTTTGAGTCGGACCTTAGAACAGTGGAACTTTTTCAGTTGGAAACCTTCTATGGACCGTTCACTTTCGGGGTAGGTTTTTATCCCAGGAGGCAAGTTAGTGTTCTTTATTGGAACCCTGATGATCAAAATTCATCTCGAACGATAGATGTTCTTGGATACACGAGATATGCCGCTGGGAAAGTCGATATCGGAGTCGGAGGTTTCTATTTTGCATTCCACGAAGGCCCTGAAGCCTTGAAGACGGTTCAAGATAGATCGACGCTTCCTCCTTCAGATACTGGGGTAACCGAAGGCTGGCTTTATCTAAAATACAATGATGGCAGGATTGTCGTGAACGCGGAAGCTGACTGGTATTATCGCACAATAAAATATCAGCCGGCTATGGATGGGTTTATTCCACCAGGACCCGCGGACTATGACATGAATGGGGCCGGAATTCTTTCCGATAGCTATCAACCACCATACATTGAATCGTGGCGCTACATGCTTGAATTTGGGGTCTATGACGGGCCTGCCAAAGTTAGTCTGCTCCTGGCGCACATGCCCGGACCTGACAGAAGGCATGGGGTCCTGATAGATAGACAGCCCTATATTCAGGCGATAGAAGAAAGTGGTTTCCAGGTATTTTACCCATACAACATATTGATGGGAAAATATTACAGGGCAGGTGTAAATTCCTACCGTGACATGTCCGCTTCAAATGTCGTGGGTTTGCGATCCAATTACATGGTGGCAAGCAACCTCGATATTATTTCTTCTGTCATGGTGGCTAGGCGGTCATCTGATGGATATGGCTGGGGTTATGTGTTGCCTGATCCAACCAATTTTGGTTACCTGGCTTTTAAAAACTCAGGAAGTTTTGGCAATCCCACCCCCAATATTGTTGAAAGAGATTTGGGATGGGAAGTCGACGTGGGAATGGTATGGAAGCTGCTTGAAAACTGGCGTCTTTACGTGCGGGGCGCATACTGGCAGCCAGGAAAGTGGTTCAACTATGCTTGCGTAGACAAATCGGTTCCCCAGTGGGACAGTCCATCATCCGCCAATAATTATGGAATCAATCCTAACAGGACAATCGACCCGATCCTTGGCTTCGAACTTTTCCTTGACGCTCGTTTGTAAGATTTTATTAGGGCGGTAGTTCTTGAAACACACCGCCCATTGATGATGGACATTTATTTTTTGTGTTTCCCTCTCTCCCCCCTGTATCTGAGAGAGTCTGTAGAAATTAAAAATCGATTCATTGTTCGTAACATCGCCAATTGTATCCATTCCAAACACATGTCTGGTTTCCATTTTGATATGTTCCGGAATCATAAGGGGCAGTATAGTATCCTGGGAATCCCCAACCCCCATAGAATCCAGGACCATGACCGTAATAACCCCCATGAAAACCATGCCCACCGCCATGGAAAACAGGCAGAACAGAAACTCCTAAGGGACCAAAAGTGGATACCAGTGAGTCCGGCCCAGCGTAAGCGATGTTGGGAACAATCATTCCTAATATTACAGCAACGGCTATCCCGGCCGTTAATATCGGCTCTATAGTTCTCATGTCCATTTTCTCCTTACTTCAACCAAGGTTTATCTTTGATTGAATGCGACGATTACCTAATTCAGTGTTGATAATCCGGTTTCATGACTAGAAATAGCCCTTTTCCTTGTTGGCCACCGTAGACCGGACCACTTTTGCCTATTCGTCGTAACATGCCATTTTTGCGCCATTGATTAGTACATTTCCGATCAAGGCAGGCGGGCATGTATTTTAGAATTTTGACGCGAAAAAGAAGAAAAAGATTCAACAGATTCTAAAGGCGCCGTCAAACAAAAAAGGCCACAGCAAGATCGCTTCAGGGGCTTGCTATTGACAACTTAAACAACCCCCACATCTTTGGTCTGAGTGCGAGAGAACTGTTCTTCCTGGAGGACAAGGTGATCTTGGTCGAAGGCCAGGAGGATGTCTTGCTGTACCCGTCTATAGCTGCGCAGGTCGAACGATCGTTCGGTGGCGAATTCTTCGGATGGGGAGTAGGGGGCGCACACAACATGCCAAAAATTTGTTCTGTTCTGAAGGACCTCGGTTTTGAAAAGGTTGCAGGTATCTTGGACCTCGACCAACAAGGTGAAATAGGGAACCTGCTTTCCAAATTCCCGAAATATTTCTTCGCGTGCATCCCCGCGAAGGACATTAGGACGAAAGAAACTCCCGTAAACGGGCAGCAGGTTGTAGGTCTTTTAGACACAAACCGGCAATTGGACGAGCAGTATCGAGTCCCAGTCATAGATCTGATAGATAGAATCAACAGTTATCTAAATAGTTAACTGGAGCCGACAATGAGGCCTGATCTGATCTTTTGCTTTTGCCACCAGAAGAGTGTCGCATATAATATCAAAGAATGGTTCCAGTGTAGAAATTGGTTTGAGTGCCCTTCAAACACTAATTTAGAAGTGTAAACAACTTCTTGCGCTGCTTGTGCCTTCCACCGTTGTCAGTTGGACGCTCATGGATGCCCTCCGCAAGGTTCCAGTGTTCATATTAGAACCCCTTCAGGGAGCGATTGACAAAGCCCCTTTGGGGGCTGACAAGAATATGCGCCCCCTTTGCCGTGGGGCGCTTAACCATTGTTGAGAGTCTCTCCTGGGGAATGGAATTTGTCTCTGACTTTTCTTTCGGCAAATCGAGCGGCCCCTTCTTTAGTCTCTCCACTCTCGATAACTTGCATTCCTGAACGGAATTCCAGCTCCATGGCCTGAGCAAACGGTAGATCAAACCCACGGTATAATGCTTCCCGGTCGCTCTTAAGGCATCGTGAGGGGTGCTGGGCTATGCGTAGAGCGATTTCCTCAGCCTCCTTGCGGGATTGTCCAGTTTCCACAACATAATTTGCCAATCCGATGGCCAAAGCCTCATCAGCAGATACTGACCGGCCTGTGAGTATCATATCCATGGCCCTACTGATGCCTATGAGACGAGGTAATCGTTGCGTCCCGCCGTCAACAAGAGGAACGCCGTACCTTCGACAGTACACACCGAAAATGGCGTCCTTTTCCATCACGCGCAGGTCGCACCAGCATGCAAGCTCCAAACCTCCAGCCACAGCAAACCCCGATACCGCCGCAATCACAGGTTTGGACAGGTACATCCGGGTCGGGCCCATAGGACCATCTTTCGACATGTCATAACTCAGTCTATTTCCTTGTCCCAGCGCCACCGCCTTCAGGTCGGCGCCAGCGCAAAAGCACCCTCCCGCTCCCCATAAAACCGCTATTGCCGCCTCACTTTCAGCCTCAAATTCTCGAAAAGCATTTGCGAGCTGATCCGCCATTCGCCTGTCCACAGCGTTTTTGCGGTCCGGACGATTAAGGATGATGGTCCATATCGCGCCATTTTTATCAATAATAACATCCATGGAATCTCCTAATATAACAATCCCTTATCCTGAATTAGTGTTGAAATGCCTAGAGCGACCTGTACCCGGGCATGGAAGCCATTCAGTTTAAAAACTGACCAACATACATGCATTGTTAAGTTTTCCAGCCTGGTCTACTTATGCCGGATGGAATCGGTAACCAGTAATTTGTAGCGATCAAACAAAGTAAATAATATTTTTTATAGCTCTTTTCAGTCTGCTATCAGACAGTTTTCCTGTCGTAAGTATCCGGAGTAACTCCCTGTTCTCTCAGCTTGAACTTTTCGACCCGACCTGTGGGGGTAGCGGGAAGCGCATCCATGAATCGGATATATCTGGGTACCCAAAAATGTGGCATGTTTTCCTTTGAGAAGGAAATTATCATCTCCGGGGTAAGATTGGATTGAGGTTTCGGCACTACCACAGCCATGACTTCGTCATCCCCGAATTCGGAATTAGCTGGAACCACAGATGCCTGGGCAATTTCCGGATGTTTTAAGAGAACCTGTTCCACCTCGTATGACGAGATATTTTCCCCTTTCCTGCGAATTGCGTCTTTTAGTCGGTCCACGAAGAAAAGATAACCTTGGTCATCAAAATAACCAGCGTCGGCAGTGTGGAACCAAAGTCCTCTAAAAGCGTTTACTGTAGCGTCTGGCATCCCATAGTACCGCGTAAAAATAGCCCAGGGGATTTTGGGGCGAACGACGATTTCGCCAGTTTGCCCTGGAGACAAAAACTCCCCTTGTTCATTCATAATTTTAACCTCCACATGCGGACCTACCAATCCACAGGCCCCTGGCGGATTATCTCTCCGACTAACGACATCGTTAGGGGCGCTTATAGGGATGCCTACTTCCGTGCTGCCATAACCTCCAGTTATGTTAATGTCGAAACGCTCTTGGGCATGAGTCCAGATCTCTTTTGAGCAGTAAGCCACCGCCGTAAGGGGTCCATGGTCCTTTTCTAGTGGTGAGGGGGGCATCTTGGTAAGCATCTCCAATATAGGCCCCACCGCCGGGAAATGCGTAACCTGGTACTGACTAACGTGCTCCCAGAAAATAGCGGGATCGAACTTTTCCACTAAAACCAGTTTGGCATTGGCCAGCACGGATAGTATCATGGCCATGTCTAGCGCCATGATGTGGAACAGGGGCAAGTATGAGTAATAGATACTCTCACCGGTAACTCCTGCCGCATCGATTAGAAATAGGGCGGTGGCGATAAACTGGGCATTGGTGGCGCACACCACTTTAGAGGGTCCGGTAGTACCCGAGGTCAGGATCATGGCGCTGGTGTCACAAATCTGGCGTGAGGCCCTGTGAGCCGGGTTCGGCTTGATTGTGAGAAGTTCTTCTATGTGGGAATATGGTTTTCTTGGAAAATCAGCGGGATTCAAGGCGCCTTTTCCTATAATGAAGACATGCTTAATTGCCGGTAATGAATCTTCAATCGCCTCGAACTTGTCCATAAGTCTGGAATCGATAATCAAATACTCGGATTTCGAAGCGGTCAAGTTGTAAATGAGAGGGTCTTTAATGAAGCCTGTATTCACGGTGACGGGTACGCCGCCGACTTTCAATATCCCCAAAAAGGAAAAGACCCACATAGGGGAGTTCAAGGCAAATATGGCCACATGATCGTCAACCCTTACTCCCGATTGACAAAAACCAGTAGCGAGGCAGTCAGTGATGACATCGGCATCCTTATATGTGAATGTCTGTCCGTTCTGGAATTCCATCCATATCTTGTCACCGTTCTCTTTGGCTTTAATCGTAACAAGATCAGCAACTGTGGGGTATAGTCTTAAGGCATCGTTGTAAATCGACTCCGGAAAGAATCCTCTCTTGCTCTCATGAGTTGGTGTAAATCCTTTCACATTCATTCGCTAACTCCTCTTTATAACCCAAGGGTCAGATCGTTACCTTTGTTGACAGAATTCAATGGTCTTCTTATGTATATTGAACGTTCGATATAGGAAACTACAAATTTTTTTGCCCCTGTTGAAAAACTCTATTCGACGTATTTTTCTGCGAAGCTCTTGAAGGATTCGCCAAGTTGTTTATGGTCAAATGTCTCTGGAGCTAACGTGCACATAATGCCCAACCCCATGCCTAATGCGATGATCATTACGTCGAGGTCCTTTGTTTTATCCGGTGCGAATTCTTTTCTTGCAACACCTTCTTCCAGGTAGCGTCTGACATAGGACGTCAGGTTGGAAAGAAATTTGGTCATTATTTTTTTGACTTCTGGGTTATTTGATGTCTGCCCCAGGAAATTTAACAACACTGTGTAAAAATCCGGGTTATCTAAAACTACTGAGTGTATGCTTTCTATGTGCTTGAATAACTTGTCCCTTTGTGAGGTAAGTGGCTCAACAACTTGCATGACGTTTTGGTGAGACTGAGCAAAAGCTTCTCTTATAACATTTAGTAGAAGGTCTTCCTTGTTCTTGAAATAATGATAAATAATGCCCGTACTCAACCCGGCCTCGGCTGCGATAGCCTTAACAGAGAGTCCTGTAAACCCACCTTTGCATAAGCAGCGCATCGTAGCGCCTATCACCGCTTCCTTTCTTACTTTTTCCATTCCAATCTTTGGCACGAGCAATTCCTTTTTTATAATGAACGTACAATATAAAATCTTATAAGAAAAATCAAGCTCAAGGGCAAAGTCCACCACGCGATTTTCGTATAGAATGTTGATCGGTTTTTTAAACGAAATCCAAAAACACCCCCCATGAAACTCGTGCAGTGGATTTTGCAATCCGGCTCGTTATTTTATGATAGGCGTTTAAGTTAAAATAAAGTGGAATCTTATTTTAAGTTCAAGGCGGGACGCATGAAACGAATGCTCCAGGGGAATTCCACCTCCGGCAGAAGAGGTTCTGGAGTGGATGATCACCAGTGCGAACCAACACCGGCGATGTTCACCAGGGCGCAAAAAATGGTGGCCAGCTTGCGCACCATTTGAAGCCACCTGTCAAATATAAGCCGTTCACCGTAAAATTACTCAGCGTGTGCCTCATACTGGCGGTTTAGCTCTAAATTCGGGCCGCTCCCGCACTTGCCGTGATCGCACATCTGGCTCAGGCCGCATATCTAGCGATATATAATGAGCTCTATCCTGCCCACGCGCCCCAGTAGTCTTGAATAGCAACCTCTCCCGGGCGCACCTCACGCTGGTTTTTACCCAAATCGTTGCAGTGCCGTGCGTGCCAGGCCCCTAACATCTCGCAAATCACGCCGCGTGCAACCTCCTGTCGCGAAACATGCAATTGTTCTGGGTTGTAGCCTTTTTGGTTCCGCATGTTTCTCGCCAGGGCACGCGTCGTGCCGTCATAACCCCCGGGGCGCTTCCTAGTAAACCTCGCGGCGTAGTGCCTTGGGTTAAAGACTATATCACGCCTATTGCAAATGCTCCGTCACGTTCCATGCACTGCGATAATCGTGAAGCATGTTCCGCGCCGGGCAATAGTCGCGCCCGCAGTTACATTATCTTTGTTCCTCGCCCTGTATCGAGCGGGAGTCACATTTAGATAGCCAAGTGGATTCATTCTATTGTCGTTGCGTCCCAGTCGCCTTGATTGGTGTCGAGTGGCGTGTCTATAGGTGTGTAGATCGTCTCCCGGATTATTCTTTAATGGCTGCATCTGGGCAGATGGCAGCCACATTCCCTCGCCCCCAGAGGCTGGTCCCCAATCCGTCTCTTGCCTGTCATTGGCTTCAAGTGAATTGAACACGTGTTCAATTCGTCCAATTTTTCTAAATTACGCATTTTATCGTCTTTTATCGTTGTAATTATATGATCTTAGGTTATGACGTATCTCAATTAGGCATTCCACCTAGAGATCGCGAATTTCGCGGCTAAAACCTATTCTCCACGAGGCGCTCTGTTTTGCCTTAAAGGGGGGGCATCTCTGAAATCGCACGAAACGGTTCTAATTTGAACACTGGGCGAGGCTGTTTAACTTGCTCCTAATCCCTGTGTTTCTTTGTCAATTCAGATGACGGTTAATCATAGCGGTAAGAGTTTTATTCACACTTGAAGTCAGCATTAACATCTACCACTTTATTACTTCCGACTCTAGCCCATGAACAAGGAGCACATATTTTATTGACGTCTCGCAGACTAACCACTTATAAATTTCGTTCAGGTGTCCAAAGAAGCCAAACCAGTGCTTTTCCTTAGTTGTGGACATCAACAGGCCTAAGTTGGAAGCATGTCAAGCTGGATCATTGTCAGAGAGGCTTTCCTGTGCCAGCAAAGCAGGCAAAACGTCAGAAGAAATTGAGGAAGGGCCGAAAGACATCGTCGGTAACTGGCCCATCCTTGTCACGGCATTACAACGGACCCGGGCGTTCCTACGTAGACCTGGAGCAGCATCTTCTCTCTCGCCCATTTGTGTCGAGGCCTTTCCCAGACTTCCCAGACTTACCGTCGTCCATTGATCAGATCACGGTCGAGATGAGGCGTATGCCTAAAGACCTCAAAGGGACTATCCACAGCGACGGCAGAATAACCATTCCGTTGGACGCGAAGCACAGAGCCACCAACCGGCGCGAGAATTTGGAGCACCTTGAAAGACTCGGGGCCTCAAAGGAGGAAATCGCCAGGTTGTCGGCGGCCACTGAACACAGAATCATTGAGCATCTTAAACAAAAAGGTCGAATTGTTGAAGCTTTCATGCGAGACAAAATTCCCGCTCCCTACCCTACAGGACCACCCTCAGGATCAGACCCTCAGGAATTGCTGGCCGCGAAAGAAAGGGAGAAAACCGAACGAACGCCAGCCAATATTCCGAAAAACACCCTTCCGATTGCGATGCAAAGAGAAATCAGCCATTCGGAGACGGAAGCACCCTTGGGATCCCTCTCGATCAAGGAACTCTTTGACCTGGCACGAGGCATTCGAGGACAACCTCATGAAAAGAGCGATGCTGAGGTACAACAGTCCAGGAGCAAGGTTGTCAAGGCGTTTGCCAAGGCTTGCGCCAATGGCATTTGCCAGTTTTGCGGGAACCCGGCTCAGTACGACGATATAGACGGAACACCGCGGCTCCACGTTCACCACATTTGCTATCTCGGAGAAGATGGGGAAGATTCAATAGAAAATGTTGTGGCCATTTGCCCGAATTGTCACGACATCATTCATGTGCGGCAGGATGAAAAAGACGCAGCCCTGCTAAGAGCGAGAGTCCATGAACACTTGTCCTGCTTTACCCAAAAAGGATGAACAATGCCCCAATAACGCGCGTGTTGCCTACCACACGGAGGAGGTCCGTTTTGAGAAGCACTGCTTTACATTTCTCGGGATGATACCGTTACTTTTTTTTGCACTTGAGTGCAAATAGTCTCATCCAGACAACCGCTGCGTTTTTTGAAACATCTTAAATCTCCCAAAACGAGATGCTCAAAGATTTGGTCTAAAAATTTTCGCGGGTTTTTTGTGATCATTTTTTGTGTTCATGCGTAATATCATTCATCTATAAAAGGTGTATCCGGCTCTCCATTCATGAGTAGGACTACATGTTGTTTAACCAGGACGCAAATCTTAAACCCTTAAGCGCTTTGGGCTAAAGGGCACACCCTTGCCTCCGCATCAATATCCCAACTAGAATCAACACGACTAGAGGTAACCGCCACACTATACCCGCCGCCATGTCGATTGCCTTGATATATGGTTATTTGTGTTTTGGTATATATTCCAAAGCCCTTTTGAACTCGTTTGTATTTGCTACCTTGTACAATGTGGCTTGTGGAGAACTTATGATTAAGTGCAGCGCACGCTGGATATAGATATTTGATTGATTGACTTTGATGCGTTGCGCCAGCATCCTAGTTCTTTTTTCAGTTTTCTTATTATCGAGAATCGTGTTGAATTCGGTATCATTAAAGAGGTGCAGAAATTCGACGGTTTCCGCCTCGGTAAAACAGTCGATGTATTGACTGTAATAATGCACTGCAGCCTCATCAACTCCTTCGCGGTAACCAAGACCATTCCCAACATATCCGATTGAAATAACCTTAACCCACTGGCCGCGTGCAGCTCGTGGAACGATGCCAGTGGTCGGCAAAGAATCCTGCAATGCCCTAGCATGTGGGTATTCGCTGTAGAAGTTGTTCCAGCCAAAATGGACCCGCTTAAGCGTTTCCAGCTTGTCGATCAATTCACCGGCTATACTATCTTCGTCACGATACTGTAGCCCGCCGACAATTCTTAGAAACTCCTCGGTTGACTCTTTTCGAATGACTTCTACATTCTTCCTGAAAACGCCGACCCTTGCCCCGATCTCAAATTTGCGATCCTCAGAACTGGCGGCCCAGACATGAGGAGCCAAATTGGCAATATTGTTTTTCGTCTGCGCAGCAAGTTTCGGATCAGTGTACATCCCAAAGATAGTCCATAGCAGACCATCTATTCTCTCTTTTTGCATTCTTGCGATGTCAACACTGATTGCGGGCATGTCATGTTCGGGGATGGCTACTGTACGAATGTTGTCAAGTAGGCGCTTCACCGAGATGACTGAGTGGTCAGGCTCAGCTGTAATAGCGCAGCGAAGACATACTTGAAGCCAGCCAAGTATTTCGAAACTTTCTATTTCATGATCATTTGGATGAGCCGCACTGGCATGATTGCGCATATAGTTGACATTGAACAACCGCTGGAAATTGACGTCTGACAACAACCCTATTCTGCGGCAAGTCTCCAAGAGGTCATGGTCCCCTATCTGATCTAGGTCCTCTTCAGTGGCTAGTTTTTTGTTGCGAGAATCAATCCCTTTGGCGATGGAGAAGAAATATTGTAAGTCAAACTGGAGCACTAACCTTCGGAGGGCAGCTATGGTTTCATTCCAAAGGTAGTTGATCGCGCCGTCAAAAAGGCCTGCCGCTATTGCCACCGTAAATTTTGTCAAATAGTATGACTTCTCTCGTTGCTCCGAGGGAAGCACCGACAGAGCATCCTGAAGGGCACTTATTACCTGTTTGCGCTTCTCGATGGGGTAGAGAACATCCTGCGTCGGAAGCCCGATATCTTTCAGATACTGCGCAAGTGGATCGCTGAAACCGTCTATGGACTTCTGTAGATCCGCCAAAGGTCTAACGACAATGTCTTTTGATTGGTCGTTCATGAATCATTCTATCCCTTCGCTCGCAAGGTTGAGGCATATCAATGATTATACAGTCTTCATAAAACTGGAAATGTATACTGTTTCCTTGTGTACAAGCAGTCCCAAATTTTTTCTTGTATTCAGGCATAATATCATCAATTAAATTACTTGCTCCCGGTTTTTTCATAGATACTTCTGCGTGACCCCTTACCCTAATTTTTCGCTTAGATTTTGAATCCAATCACTGGCATTACAAAGTGAAATCTGGTTTTATAGGGATGGCCTAGTCCCTCTCGTTTTCTCTAACTGTTTGTGAAGGGGGTCATCGGCGATGTCTATAATTTGAACACGTTTTCATTTTACTTAGCCTGTTGTTCCGTGTCTATTATTAGTTTTTAAAGGCTGAGAACACGCCACAGTACACGATTCCGGCTCGATCCATAAGTTACAATAATAAAAAGCATGACCAGCCCACTAAATAGGCCCATCATTTTATTATCCGCAACCATTTGCAAAGAAATGAATAGACCATTAACTAGGCATCGCGTATTTGCCACTGTAGCACTTGCTGTTGGACGATCTAGTGGAGGAAGTGGGGAAAAGGTTGCAACAAAGTACGATCAGATTAGCTCTCAGCACATTTATTAATGTTATACATTAATAAATGAATACATGATGATAAACATACATTACAAATTCCTTTTATCATATTTTCTACTTATCTAGCGTCGCAAGCCACCGTGTTTTGAAGCAATGTAGCATCAATATTCTGAATCAATAATTTATATCCTAAGCTGATCTATGTCGTTCCATGAGCACTTACGATTTTCGCCGGCTTTTTGCTAAAATTTTGAAACGCTTTTCGTGCGATTTTCATTGCTCTTGCCTTCCGTCTTTGTAAATACCGGTACCCTCCTCCTTTATACCGACCTATTTTCTATTCTTGAGTGCCCTGTTGTTACGCCGTGTGACTGTAGCTCCGGCTTTACCACACAATGATACATAATAAATAATGATTTATAGAATATTAATAGTATTATATTACTTACTTAATTATAGTTTTTCTTTGGCATGGCAATAAGTTCTGGTAGATGGCGAGACCATGACAATCTACCTCCCGCGAGGCTAACAGTGTAGTGCCTCAGGAATGTCGGGGTAAGCATATTCACCCATGCTAGACACAGATACGAGCCTATCTGTGTTCTAGTTTTGGGTTCCACGAGATACAATTCTGTTTTTAGAAAACCTAAATACCAGCATATTCCTTTATGAAACTGGCTGAACATTGAAAAGAGAGAGTTGAACTACGTCTTGGATCATATCCTTCGAAAGAGACTTCGGCCATTGTTTATAGATTTTCCCATCTAATAACTTGCCACCTTTGGCTCTATCTGGCCCACCGGCTTGTTTGAACCAGAATGGAACATCATATTTGTTACAAGTATCCCTTATCTTCCTTGCCCAGTTTAAATCCATTGGACGGCAGTTTGGGCCGGATTCTCCACCAACAACTACCCAATCTATACATTTGATTTTATCTGATTCAAGGGGACCCAATAGCGGTTCACAACTGATCCATTTAACTGTAGCGTTTGTATCCATCAAATATTCTATTCTATCAAGGTACTTAGACTTCTCTACTGTCACCCCCAACCAGACATTTGGTGGATAATCTTTGATGGTTGACAATCTATTGGCTCTTTTAGTCAAAACTTGAAAAATATGATGAGGATGTTTACGGATAAAATCAAATATCCCATAAAGGAATGGCTGGGAGACATTCTCATGGAACGTGTCAGCCATACTATTCATGAAGATAAGCTTGTTTCTTCCTCCAATATTCTTCTCTAATTCTTCGGGATGCTCAGTAAGTTTAAAACCATTTCTGTATTTGTAGGCAGTTTTAGGATTAGGATTAGACGCCATCCTGACAGCCATTGGTTTGGCGTAACAATTTACACATCCATCAGAATATTGGGTACAACCTGTCAGACAATTAAAAGAAATGTGAATCCAAGGAATATTGGCTGACATGAGATGTCCTGTTTATACTGCCGTGTCGTTAATACTTATGATGAAACAAATTGATTTCATGTACTAAAATCGTAACATATGCAACATCTGAAACAGGGATAAGACTTTGTCCGTTTACGTCATGCTAGGCATCTTGTTTGGCGCTGTATGAGTTTGTACGTTTCTAGACCCCATCCCCAATTGCTTAGCAATCTCGGTAGACCCTTAAAAAGTTAAGTCTTGGGTCTATCGGCCCGACGAAAAACCACACCTAACCACTCGAACGGTCGTGAAAGAACGAAAAACACCTTGGTTAAAATCGCGTGGTGGATTTTGGAAATCCGCTTGCTTTTTGCAATCCAGCCCGTTATTTTAGGATAGACCCTTAAGTTAAAATAAGCCAAATGTTATTTTAGGTTCAAGGCGGGACGCATGAAACGAACGCTCCACGGGCGCTATGTGACGGTATCGACGGTAGGTGAGAAGGCGCAGGCCTTTGTCCCTGCCCCGCTGCCACCACATCCGCCCATCGACTGGACGCCGGAACTGCGCGGCAAATTCGACCAGGCGCTGCTGGCGCTGGGCCGGTTGGATAGCGTCTCCAGGCTCCTTCCCGAAACATCGCTTTTCCTCTACATGTACGTCCGGAAGGAGGCCGTGCTCTCCTCCATGATCGAGGGGACGCGGTCGTCTCTTTCGGACCTGCTCCTGTTCGAACTGGATCAGGAGCCGGACGTCCCGCTGGGTGACGTGCGGGAGGTCAGCAATTACGTGGCTGCCCTGAACCATGGTCTGAGCCGTTTGGAAGATGGGTTTCCGCTATCGTTGCGACTGATCAAAGAGATTCATGGCGTGCTCCTGACCAGGGGGCGTGGCAGCAATCAGACCCCAGGGGAATTCAGGCGCAGTCAGAACTGGATCGGTGGTACCTGGCCCGGCAATGCCGCCTTCGTTCCACCTCCGGCAGAAAAGGTTCTGGAGTGCATGGGCAAGCTCGAACTGTTCCTGCATGACCAGCCCGAACCGACGCCAGCGCTGCTCAAGGCGGCGCTGGCGCATGTCCAGTTCGAGACGATCCACCCATTCCTCGATGGTAATGGTCGTCTTGGCCGCTTACTGATCACACTGCTGCTTTGCTCACGATCAGTGCTGCGGGAACCGATGCTCTACCTGAGCCTCTATTTCAAGACTTACCGCCAGTATTACTACGAGTTGCTGAATAATGTGCGCCTAACCGGTGATTGGGAGGCCTGGCTCGATTTCTTCGCCGAAGCGGTCATCATTACCGCCACTCAGGCGGTGGAAACGGCGCAGCAGCTTCTCGATTTGTCCAATAGGGACCGTGACAAGATTAGTGGGCTTGGGCGGGCAACGGCCTCAACCCTGGCAGTGCATCGAGAGTTGATGGAACATCCCATCGCCACGTCGGGCCGGCTGGTGGAAAAGACCGGCATTACCCCGGCCACGGTCAACAAGGCCCTAGGGCATCTGGAACGCCTCGGCATTGTGAGGGAGATCACTGCTCAGAAACGTAACAGGCTGTTTAGTTACGCTGGGTATGTAGAGATCATGAATCGTGGCACGGAACTTCCTGACCGATAGCGCCAACTCAATTCCGGTTTCAACGCCAAAGCAAAAAAGGCCACAGCTAAAAGCCTGTGACCTTCAATATTCATTTGGTAGCGGGGAGAGGATTTGAACCTCTGACCTTTGGGTTATGAGCCCAACGAGCTACCTGGCTGCTCCACCCCGCGGCATCCTCTTAGTTTAACAAACTGAATTCTTATGTCAAGCCAATTTGCCGAAATATTTGCGCCACATCTCCAAACCGCTACCTCAAATCCCTGTTCTAGCTCACTGCTTAGATAAAAACGGTAACTAAGTCAGGGTCTTAAATAACAATTACCGGCCGAATTTGTTTTCGTTCAACTCAGCCTCAGCCAGGATCTTTCTCCTTAGTTCGAACATGTCTTCCCCCATAGCGCACGCCGTGAGATACTGAACGAACCGGCTCGGGTTCTTCCCGAGTATCCCGAAGAGTTGCTTCCAATATTGGATCCTTGCGCTCGATATCACGCCTTGGCGCCAACACAACCGTATAAATTGAGATACGTCCAGTATTGCTCTGGACACCGTTGGGCACTCATGCGGACCATTCTTAAGGACCTTGGCTCCCCGGAGTTTAGCCATCGCTTTTCTGGTCGGCCGCATGGTGAGATAGTAATTATAAGTCCGCGTGAGAAAATTCGATGGGTCATAAACATGGTTCCACAAATTCACGAACTCGTGTTCAATTTCGTCTTCCGACCGTGATGGCACGTAATTAAACTCTCCAACGGTAGAATTCCCGCTTCCTAACTGATCACGAAGTCTGCCTTCCATTTTAAGCCGGTCCCAGAGCTTCGTGTTTGGGGCGGCTTGGAGCTTGTTAATCATGACTACAGGCAGGTTGGCCGCGTCTACAAAAGAGGCGATCCGTTTCCCCGCGCCCGACTTTTCTCCATCAAATCCGATTATAAAACTCCCCAATACTGTGAGTCCATTTTTGTTAATATTTCTGACCGACTCCAATAGAGGGTTCCTGATGTTCTGAAATTTATTGGCGGCAGCTAAAACATCTTCATCTGGAGATTCTAAGCCTATAAATACTGTTGAAAAATTTGGCTCAGTCATAAGATCAATCAATTCTAAATCCTGGCCCAAATTTATTGACGCCTGAGTAATGAAAGCAAAGGGACTAGAATGCGCCTTCATCCACACGTCCATATCACCTAGAAGGTTTTTCGTGTGTTTTCTGCTACCGATAAAATTGTCGTCACAAATAAAGATGGTACTTCTCCATCCAAGTCTATAGACCGCCTCAAACTCACTGACAACTTGCCTGGGTGTTTTATACCTGGGCTTAGGGCCGTACAAATTTATGATGTCGCAGAATTCGCAGTCAAAAGGACATCCTCGTGATGTTTGAATTCCTAGCGCAGCGTAATTTCGAAGATTAACCAGATCGAATCTTGGTACAGGGGACTGGGAAAGATCGGGCTTGTCGGGGGTTTCGATGATTCCACCCGATTGCCCACGCTTCAGGCTTTCGAGCAACAAAGGTATAGTGTTTTCGCCCTCTCCTCTGACGAGGAAATCACATCCTGCTTCAATTACCTCATCCGGAACTGAAGTCGGGTACGGTCCCCCGACTACCACTGTTTTTCCTCTTCCTTTTGCCTCTTTAATGAGATCAAGGAGTTCATTTCTTTGGATGAGCATACCCGACAACATAACGATGTCAGGCCAATTCCAATCCAGGTCCGTTTTTGGCTGAGCCGCGAGGTCCACAAGACGTATGTCCCAATCCTGAGGTAACAGGGCTGCCACAGTTAACAGCCCTAGGGGCGGCAACATGGTCTTCGCTCTCATGAATTTGAGTTGTTCAGGGAAACTCCAATACGAAGAGGGAAACTCAGGATTTATTAATAAAATTCTCAATCATTGATCCTCAGCATTAATTAAGAAAGAGATTTTCTATAGATTCTGTATGTGCTGCATTTCTTGGCGCCCATCTCAATCTCTGTCGCAATGACGTCAGCGTTATTTTCGAGGTTCCACCCGCATTCCATAAACTGAAGTTTTTCATCTCCGCGGAATAGTTTGTCGAGATGATGGAACATAACCAGAGGAACTCCCAATCTCTTAAACTCACTTTTAACGCCGGCCATGGCGGTTCGCAACCCGAATACGAATTTTCTTCTCAACAAAAGCTTGATGCCAGTGATGAGACCCAGTTGCCCATTTGCCTGCTTAAGCAGAGGATTCATATCGGGCAGAATCATCACAACGCCTACGGGCTCACCATCATAAAGAGTGAAAAAAACGAAATCTTCATCAAAAACTCTTTTAAGATTAGTCCCCATTTCTTCTATTTCTTTTTCAGACATGGGTACAAAACCCCAGTTTTGGGACCATGCCTGATTGTATATTTTTGCAAAGAGTCTTATGTCGGAATCATAATTTGAGCGTGAAATATTTCTAATGCTAATGTGACCCTTGCTCAACACTCTTTTGCCAAGGCGGTCAATCCTTGGTCCAGGAGGATCCGTCTGTTTTATCCTGAAAGTATAAAGGTCCTTTTCTTTAATATAACCCGCATTTTCGACGAGATCAGCGTAATATGGGTGATTCCATGGCATCATGATTGTTGGGAACTCTTCAAATCCTTCCACTAAAAGGCCGACTTCGTAATTGGTGGAAGGATTGAGAGGGCCTCGAATGAACTGCATGCCTTTTGCCCGAACCCATTCTTCAGCGCATACAAACAAACCTTTAGCGACTTCTGGATCATTGAAGCATTCGAAAAAACCCCAAATCCCCATTTTTTCTTTATGATAATCATTATAATTGCCGTCTATTATCGCTGCTATTCTTCCAATTGTTACGCCGTCTTTTTCCGCAATAAACAGCTCGCGTTTCGAGAACTCCCAAAACGGATGTTTTTTAGTATTTAGGAGTTTTTTGAAATCGTATTTCAAAGGTGGGACCCAATTTGAGTTCCGTGGATAAATAGACCACGGCAGGTTGGTAAATTTGTTCATGTCCTTACGGGTCCTCACCGTGAAAATTTTAATGTCACCCATGTTTTTGAGGCCTCTCCTGTTAAAACCTTTGACTACGTTAAAATTAGTCTCTCATTTACCCTGGCGCCAATCTGAAATGGTATCGCTGGTCATGCCGTCATTTGTGTTTCATTAATCGGGCTTTCCCGAATCGTGATATTCTCGCGCAAATTCCAGAAAGTTATGGTACGCCTCATCCAAATCATAACCAAGGGTGTCTGAATGAGTCGCGAGCCCCTGATGGAACCAGCGATACCATCGATCAATACTGTATGGATCATCCTTAATTATTTGAGGAAATAGGTCAGTGCCCGGATATGGTGTTACCATGTTTATTTCGACATGATCCGGTTTTGATCTTAAAATTAAATTCTTGCTCAGTTCTATGTCTTCTTCAGTCTCTCCAGGAAAACCTATCATGAAAAACGTGTGAGATTTAATCCCTTCTTCCCTGAGCAGCCTCACGGCGTCTACAACCTGCTCGTTGGTTTCTCCCTTTCTGATGAGTTTGAGGATTTTCGGACTACCACTCTCGACTCCCAAAGTGACGCGTCTAAAATTCGCTTCACTCATTTTGCGGGCTAATCTTTTGTCAAGCGTATCAGCCCTGACTCCCCCAGTAAATTCGAAGCAATTCAGGCCGTTTGAAATAATAGCGTCCAAGAGTTTTATGGTACGGGATTTGTTGATAGTAAAAGTGTCATCAAGAATTTTTACGACCCGATATCCCGGTAATCGATCCGAAATATGCGTATAGTTTGGGTGGTTAACCAAATATTCTTCAGTCTTCCGTTTGATGTCCTGGAGTTCCGTGATGATAGAATCAATCGACCGTAAACGAACCTTTTTACCCCAGATATTTCTTGAAGCGCAATATGCGCAATCGAAAGGGCATCCTCGGCCGGTCATGATGACATCACCAAAATAAAGAGTTCTATCGACCAATGATCTGTCTGGTATTGGCAAGGCATTTAAGTCAGCAATTAACTCGGCTCTGGGGTTGACCACAATTTTGTCGTCTTTTCTCCGTGCAAGAGATCTGACGCCTGAGAAATCAAGCGAGCTTTCAAAGGCTTGAAGCAAATCGACTATCGCCAGCTCTCCTTCGCCAATCACAGCCATGTCCGCTGTTGTATACAGTAGACTTTGTTCAGGGAGCACGGTCGGGTGGCTTCCGCCGAGGATCACAGGGATGTTTCGTTTTTTCAGACGTTTTACCAATATCCTGACTGTATCCAGGGAACCGGAATTACACGTGATCCCAACTAGATCAGGCTGTTGTGCGACGATCTCGGATTCGGCCGAGTCCCAAAATTCATTTTCACTCTCTTTAAGAAGAGCTTCCATTTGAGGAATCTGAGCATTCATAACCAATTCCGGGTCAGATGTGGGCGCAACACTTTCGAAAGGGCCTTTGCGAACCAGGTTTTCACCGTCAACTATGGCCACTTTCCAATCTGAATTTCGAGAGACGTAAGACGCGAGATAAAGTAGATTTAAAGGGTAAGTCTTCATCTTTGGGGTAGTAAGCCCAAACAGGGAATAAAAAGGTGGACGAACAAGGGCTAATTTCATTGGGCCGATCCTAATCGATATTTCCTGAAAGTTTAATTCCAGCTATTTTCTCAAACAAGACTTTATAACGCCTCACTCTTTCATCCCACGAATGTTCTCTGGCCATGAAGCTCATTACCTGGCTCCGCCTTTCAATCGGCGGTTCACGTAAAAGCGCCTTGCAACTGGAAACAGACGCGTCAATGTCTCCATAATTAAACACTTTGCCATAACCAAGGCCCATCACCAGACTGTTATTCAGAATCGGCTCTTCTGAGAAGGTAGGCAAGCCGCCACGCAGATAACTATAGATTTTGGAAATGTCGTTGTCAAAACGCTCCGTTCCGGTTGCCAAAGCCAATCCGATATCGGCATGATAAATGTAATTCCACGTTTCAATCTCGGTTTTCGCTCCGTGATTAACTATCAATGGATCCAATTCGGTTTCTGTTCCATCCCCATACATCAAACTCTTGTTTAGCCCTACGAGGTGGATTTCTGCGATATCCACCATTCTTTCGGCCAATTTATTCAACATGGTTAGCATTCTGGCAGACGCTATGCTCCCCAGAAATAGAAGGACTTTTTTGTGGGTCCTGTAAGGACGGGCTCCAGACGGAGGAATGAGCGAAGGACATCCTGTAGGAACCAAAGCTGTTTGAACCGAATCCCCGTACATTTTCAGCCAACGAGACCTATTCTCTTCGTTGTTAAAAACCACGGTGTCAGCCTTTTCTAAAATAAGGTTCTGGCACTCGAGAAGATTGGCCCTGGAACGCTCATCCCTTCTGGGGAGATTTTCATCAACTACCCTGACGATCCTGGAAACGACATTTTTTTTGCCATTGGGCACTAACCGGATCGAATCATGGTAACAGGTTTTGACAATGTCATAATGACCGCTTTCATTTAATCGATCCAGCCCGTAAACTGGAATTTTATCATCCAGCAATGTCGCTTGAACTTTAGGCGCCAGAATTTCGACCTGTAATCCTGAACGTAACAATCCGGAGGCGATCGCGCGCAGTCTCACCAAATCAATTCCTGTTGGGATGGCCAAAGGGTCTTTGTGAAAAATTATCGCGACACGCATAATGAAAAAACCACATCAAAAGAAAACTAATTTTTTATCATAAAAAAAGAATAGAGGCATTCTCTAAGTTAAAAGGTAATGGCCGAACATTAAGAGTTTTGTTAAAGTGTCGACATTAGGGGGTAAAGGGTAATGATTAACTGATTCTCATAGTATTAATTTCAACCAGGTATTATTTTAAATTATGCGACATCGGCGCCACAAACTTTTGATAGTCACACCTGAATTCCCACCCGCGCAGTGGGGTGGGCTGGCCCGTACAGTTCTGAAGGTAGCAATCCATGCTTTGGACATGGGCTTTGAAACACATGTTGCCTGTCTCACCGTGGCGCCCCATTCAGTTGTTCTCTTTGATGAAAATGTGCAAACCACGGTGTTTCGAGGAATGACAATACATAACATCATTGTAGGAAAAGAAGGATTCCCAGACAATGGACGGGACATTTGGGATTGCCCTCATAACCTTTCAATCCAGATGATGTTTCAGTCATTGGAATTTTTGGAGAAGCGAGAAGATTACGATATCTTTCAGTCCTTTTTTCTTTATCCCATAGGGTACATAACTGGTTTGCTGGCGGCGAAACGCAGGAAACCAATGATTTCCTGCGTAGTTGGAAACGACATAAACAAATATTTTTTTAGCCCTGAAAAGGTGGCGGTTTGCAAGAGCGCACTGGAGAATTCAAACTTTGTTGTAGGATTGAGTCATGATTTAATTGAGCTCGCAAACTCGTTATGCCCCATTATGCAAAAGTCAACCGTAATATACAATTCGGTGGAGATTCCTGAAAAGTCCTGGAACCCAGACACCAAATCAGGCGCTCCTTTTAAAATAGGATGCGCCGGGATTTTCAAGTATGCTAAAGGATTGCCGTATCTTTTGAAAGCCCTGGAGGTTTTGTCTAAATCATGGAACGTCATCCTGGAACTTCGCGGGCATTTAAGAAACTCCGAAAAGGGAGTATTTCATGAAATGCTGGCTAAAACCGGGACCCAGCATCGGGTAATCATGCTTGATCCGGTTCCACATGATGAAATCCCGACATGGTTAAGCGCTCTTGATATATTTGTACTGCCATCGATTACTGAAGGCTGTCCGAACATTTTGATGGAGGCGCTTGCGGCAGGAACCCCAACAGTAGCGACCAGGGTAGGCGCAGTATGCGATTTAGTTGTGGATGGTGTTTCAGGATTGTTGGTATCACCAGGAAATTCGACCGAATTGGCCAACGCTATCGAACGGTTACTCAATGACCCTAGTTTAAGGGTAAATTTATCGGCTTCAGGAAGAGAAAATATGAAACGATTCGGTCCTGGTCTTGAAAGGACCGAATGGGAGAAAGTTTACCGGAAATTTGTGAACATAGAACTTTTCAAACGTAACTGAGATAAATAAATTAGTATGAATGTTGATCACTGAGTTAAGAGGGAAATCCACATACAACCATGGTGGCGCAACAAAAAAGATATGCCGAGAATCACTGGCTAAGATCTGATGATCAGGAAAAGGCCCTCAAAACATATCTGGACCAACAATCCAAGATGTATAGCAAAATTAAAAATGACTATGTTCGAGAGTTGTTAGGTGACCTGGAGGGTAAACGAGTTCTGGATTATGGCTGTGGCGCAGGGATGTTCTGCGTATATGCCGCCAAGGCGGGCGCTATGCAAGTTTTTGGGGTGGATGCTGAAGAATCGGCGCTTGCCACGGCACGATATTTCACTAAACTTGAAGGAGTCTCCAAACATTGCGCTTTTGTCAAGAGCGCAACCTTCCCTAGTTTCGCCATTCGCCGCGGTTTTGATGTAATTCTCATGAAGGACGTCATTGAGCATGCTCCAGATGATTACCAATTGCTCGAAGCGGCGTCCAAGTCGTTAAATCCTGCTGGTATCCTCGTCATAAGCACCCAGAATTCCATGTCGCTAAATTATGCCGTGCAGGGGACTTATCATCGCTTTCTACGTCACAACAAGGAATGGTTCGGATGGGATGAAACTCATTTAAGATTTTACAATCCCATTGGCTTATCCAAAATGCTGAAATCGGTGGGGCTCGAATGTGAAGCCTGGCGGTCGGTTTATATAGTCCCGTACAAAATCCCCAGGTTTAGGGCCGGGGAAAAGAAATTTTACCGGATTGACGCTTTAAGTTGGGTAGATCGCATGTTGGGGGCTGTATTCCCGTATAATCGCTTGGGATGGAACATTATCGTCAGAGCGCGTTCATCACAACTTGTCTCCGCCAAGGCCCGCTTCGAATCAGTCATACATGCGCCTTTTCCGGCGGCGCCTGTATCTGTAAACAGAGAGTCACTGAATCTCACTAAGGAATCCATTTCCTGACCCTGTGGTCAATCCCAGCCAATTTACAGTCCTGTCACTATGAATCAAATATACGGTATCATGAGGAAAACGTATAAACTGAGCGTCTTCCTCGTTGAGTCCTATAATCAATTTTATGAACGCCCTATTGAGGCCGGCATGAGCGAGAACAATTTTACATGAATCATTCGGACAGGAACAAAGCTCGTCAACAAAGGAACGTAATCTTTCCTCACCATCTTGATAACTTTCTCCAAATGGCGGTTGGTCAAACCAACCAGACCTTATAGAATTCCGATTACCCACAACATCAGTTCGTCTGGACCCTTCCCATTTCCCACAGGAAAGCTCGGCAAGATTTTCTCTAAAATGAACAGGTATTCCCAGCGCCTGAGAATAAATTGAGGAACTAAAAGCCGCTCTTCCCAAAGAACTGGAATAAATGGCCTGGGGTTGAAATTTAGACACCAGATCCGGCATTTTTAGAGTTTCGGCAATCCCTGTAGGTGTAAGAGGCGAATCTGATCGGCCCTGAATCACACCTGACCGGTTAAAGCGTGTCTGTCCGTGGCGAGCTAATATAATCTGTAAGGACAATTCTCAAACTTTCCCTCAATATTTTGAACCCGAAGCTGATTGTATATTTAACCTATTGCAAAACTTATCAATAGATCACGGGCAGAGTCAA
This sequence comes from Deltaproteobacteria bacterium, assembly GCA_023474025.1. Lineage (GTDB taxonomy): Bacteria > Desulfobacterota > Desulfomonilia > Desulfomonilales > Desulfomonilaceae > CAJBEZ01. The sequence continues at coordinate 20,821 of JAMCYH010000236.1, read as the reverse complement.
ACATCTTTGGCTACTTGGGACAATTTTTGGAAATGAGGCGATGATTTGGTGACAGTAGTAAATTTCAAATAAAACATGATGCGCCGGCCGCCACCAAGTTCCTGGTTTAAAAGCTTTCGAATTTATGTCTTACCCGGATTATACTTCATCTCGATATTTTTCCGCGATCACTCTAAACTGACTATTCAATTCGATAAATGCCCCCAGGACAGCAGGGTCAAAATGGTTTGGCATAGTTCTGCCATCGCCTTCTGTAATTATTTGGACGGCCTCTTCATGTGACATTGAATTTTTGTAAACTCTTTTGCTAACTAACGCGTCATATACATCGGTAATCGCCATTAACCTCCCGGAAATTGGAATATCTGGGCCTTTAAGTCCATAAGGGTAGCCGCTCCCATCCCATTTTTCATGATGAGAAATGGTTATTTCTCGAGCGACACGAAGAAAAGAAGTTTCCGGATTGTCTCCCAGGGCCTCTTCAGCCTTTAGTATGGCATTTCTTCCGTAAACCGTGTGCATCTTCATTTCCTCAAATTCGTCTACTGTAAGCTTTCCAGGCTTAAGAAGAATCCGGTCAGGGCCTCCCCTTTGCCTATATCATGCAATGGAGTGGATTTGAAAAGAAGCTCAACAGACTCCAAATTCAAAGATAGGATCTATAAGTTCCCTTTCTCAGCATGTCAACCAGTGGTCACTAACACACGATCCAGTTCGCCCTTCAGGGATTCCATATTGTATGGTTTATGCAAAACACCAGCAGGAAGTTGACCCGGAAAGCTCCGCATGACGACATCTTCAGCGTATCCGCTGCAAAGTATGACTTTGACATCCGGTTTGATCCGTATGAGTTCCTCAAAAACCTCAGCTCCATCCATTTTGGGCATCTTGTAGTCGAGCATTACCAGATCGATTTCATTCAGGCGCTCTCGGAAAACGTTTATACATTCCTTTCCATCTCCCGCGACAATCGTGCGGTAGCCCAAGTGTTCCAGACGCTTAACGCCAAGGTCACGAAGTCCTGACTCATCCTCGACAACGAGTATAGTTTTTCGTCCAATAACGGTGACTTGCTCCGCCACCACAGACTCAACCATGTTCATGGCCCGAGCTGACAGGGCATGAGCCTTTTCCGAAGCTGGAAACAGAACACGGATTGTGGTCCCTTCTCCAGCCTCGCTATCGATTATTATGGCCCCATGATGACTCTTTACTATCCCGATTACTTCGGCCATGCCAAGGCCACGCCCCCAAAACTTCGTTGTGAAGAACGGATCAAAAAGTTTTTGCTCAGTCTCAGCGTCCATACCGCAACCAGTGTCTGTAACTTCCAGGAAAACGAATCGGCCCGGCGCAGGCATTTCTTCGAGTCGGCTTCGTCGCAGATACGCCTCATCGCAATCCATGACTCCTGTCCTAAGCGTCACAGCGCCATTCTGATTTCCAATCGCCTCAGAGGCATTGACAAGGATATTCATAACCAGACGTTGTAGTTGATCCGCATCTCCTTTAATGGCTGGGAGTGTTCTGTAGATATCCAGGTTGAGAGTGACATCTTTGGAAATACACAATTTCAGTAGACTGGGTTTTTCGGTCAACAACTCTTTGAGATCCAAGTCCACAGAATGATGCAAGGTATTGCCCGTATAGATCTGCATTTGGTGGGAGAGTTCCGCTGATCGTTTGGCCGCCTTGACGGCATTCTCGATGCTGAGTCTGACTTCAGGATCGAGACCCCGATCAAAAAGAGCCAACTCGAGGTTGCCCAAGACTATCGCAAGCTGGTTGTTGAAATCGTGGGCAATGCCCCCGGCCATCATGTTGAGGCTCTCGATCTTTTGAGCGTGTAGTAGCTTACGCTCCATCTCAAGTCGCTCTTCCTCCAAGCGTTTGCGCTCGGTAACATCCGTTAGAACACAATGGGTCTGAACGAATCTTCCTTCTTGGTCATAGCCGATTTTTCCATCAAAAGTGACGATAACCCGAATACCAGATTTGTTAATCATCACGAATTCAACGTCATGTACCTCCCCCAGTTCAAGAAAACGCGGGAACCGTTGCCTGAAAAGCTCAACATTTTCAGGCGCGAGAAAATCTCCGAACCATTTACCGATAACCTCACTGCGTTCGTAACCCAATGTATCAAGCCATGCCTGGTTAACTTCCAGGAATAGCCCATCGGCATTAAGGGATTGGTAACCCAAAGGATTCTTTTCGTAAAAAAGACGGAACCTTTTTTCGCTTTCCTGCAGCGCCTCTTCTGCCCGTTTGCGTTCAGTGATGTCTTCGAAGATCCCCAGCACACCAATGATCTGTCCTTGACTATTGTGGTAGGGAACTTTGACACTATGTACCCATCGCTCTTGACCGTCATGTTGATAGGGGCTTGCGGTGTCTATTGCCATACCGGTAGCCATACAAGCCTGGTCGGAGGCGCGGTACGCGTCCGCCAGTTCCGGGGGGTGGAAAGCGAAGTCGTCCTTGTCTACGATCTGTTCCGGGGTGATTTCAAGGTCCGATGCGTAGTTTTCGTTGCAGGACAGATAGACAGAGTTGCGGTCTTTGATGAAAATGCGTTGTGGAAGGTGCTCAACCAGACTGCGGTAGCGCTCTTCACTCTCACGCAGGGCATCCTCCGCCTTCTTGCGTTCAGTGATGAGCTGAAAAAACACTGAAATACCTTCCGACTGAGGGTATACCCGCACGTGGTACCAATTAGCGTAGGGCTGAATTTCAAAGTAGGTTTCAAAAGACAACGCGATCTTTTCTTTCAGGGCGCGAGTGTAGTGTTCCTCAAAGATGCTGCCGCTCGCTTCAGGAAAAACCTCGAAAAGTCGGTGGCCGATAATTTCTTCCCGGCGTCGGCCCAATACGTTTGACGCTTCTTGGTTAAAATAGGTTACCACCATGTTTTCATCGAGGGAAAAGAACGCGTCGCTAATGCTTTCCACAAGGTTTCGATACTTCTCCTCACTGGCCCGCAGCGTATCCTTATCTTCTTTTCGCTTGGAGACATCTCGGGTCACACCCTGAAACCCCATGAATTGTCCAGCGCCGTCGAAAACCGGAGTCGAGACCACTTCAGTCCACACAGTTGTTCCGTCTTTCCGGATCTGTTCCACAATGGACACCTCGCTGTCGAATGCCTTGTGTTCCTCCAGTCGCCGCATGATATCCGGATACCGCTCGCGAAGGAGTTCCTGCCCCGCTGAAGTTAAAACATGCGTCAGATGTTGCCCTACAAGGTCGTCAGGCTGATATCCCAAGAGTTTATTGACGGAAGGAGTGACGTACGTGATGACCAGGTCTGGAGTAGTCTGCCACATTACATCTCTCATGTTTTCGGTTATCAGGCGGTACTTTTCTTCGCTCGCTCGCAACGTTTCTTCCGCTGTTTCGGGTAGGCGATTCTCTTCACTTGTTTTTAGACCTGTCATTGATCAGACCCCGTGTTGCGGTTCTCTCAATTGGATAAAACGTAATTTGCCAAACAGTTCACCAATAAAACTTGAGTCACAATTATAGTTGAACCGTGGGCTCCTGCTCGGGTTCGCAGTTTACAATTGGAACCTCATTAGCTTAGAGGGTTTTTATATCGAACGATATAGGAAAGTTATAACCTGAACTGATTTTAATTTAGACAGTATAGGTTAGCAAGGTTATAATCAAGCCTGTTGGCAGCTATTAAAATGCCTAGGGAAAAGAATCGAAATTGCCCGGTGGCTTTTGTCGTAAAAACCTGGTTGAATAGAGCGCCAGCGAAAGTATACAAATATACATTTAGGTCGCTCACAAGCAGGATGGATTTTAACAGATAATGAACCGATACTCAGAAAAAATAAAAGAAGCCATTAGCACCGGGTTTTGGTTGGGGTATTCTCCTGTCGCATCGGGGACCGTAGGGACCCTGCCTGCCATACTGATTTACGCGCTCATACGTTTTTCCCTGTCCCCTGAAATTCAAAGAGTGGCGGTATTGATTTTCCTGGCTCTTTCGTGTCTCGGTTGTGTGGCGTTTGGAGAATGGGCCGAGAAGCGAAGCGGTAAAAAGGACCCCGGGACTTTTGTATTGGACGAAATTGCGGGTTTCTTTTTGACAGTTCTTTTCTTTTCAACACCCAGTTTTTTTCTAACAGTGTTTTGGGCTTTTCTGGCAACCCGATTTTTTGACATCATTAAACCCTTTCCATCCAATGCCATCCAGGACGCGCCAGGAGGCTGGGGAATTCTCTTGGATGATCTTTTTGCGTCCGTTTATGCGATAATTTTTTTGAAGTTGTTCGCATGGATATTCCCCCGAGTCGTTGGTTTTTAAAGCGTAGGACCCTTATTTCATGGGGATTGCGGTTAAAATGATTTGGTCTTGACTTTTGCTCGCCATAATGGTTTATTAAAACGTTATTGTTAAGGAGGGTTCTATGATGTACGCCATCGTCCAAACCGGCGGTAAACAATATAAGGTTGCTCCTGGTGACCAGCTAAAAATCGAAAAAGTTCCGGGTGATCCCGGTGAAATTGTTGAACTGTCGCAGGTGCTTGCCGTTGTAGACGAAGAGGGACCAATTTTTGGGACACCCTTGCTCGACAACGTGACGGTTAAGGCTAGAGTGGTAAGGACTGCTCGTGACCGAAAAATTGTCGTCTTCAAGAAGAAGAAAAGACAGGGTTACCACAAGAAACAGGGACACAGACAATGGTATTCTCTGTTAAAGGTTGAAGAAATTAACAAGCTTGGAATTACATCTGAAAAATTGAATGACAGTCCGGTTCAGACTGAATCATCCGAACAATTGTGAAAGTGGAGGATAGACCATGGCTCATAAAAAAGCTGGAGGAAGTTCGCGTAATGGAAGGGATAGCCCTGGTCAACGCCTCGGAGTAAAACGATTTGCCGGCCAGGTCGTTCGCGCCGGAAATATCCTGGTACGCCAGAAAGGCACCAAGATTCATCCGGGTTTAAATGTAGGCGTTGGCAAAGATTACACTCTCTTTGCAAAAATCGATGGGATTGTGGAATTCCGTGCAAAAGATAAACATCGTAAACTAGTTTCCATAGTTCCTGTTCCAGTCGTTAGTCAATAAATAGAATCCGGCGCGTAATAAATCCTTAAAGATAAACCTCGCGCCGGTCTCCCTTCCGATTCCTGCCCATCTAAAACTGTAAAAAATGATGCTAAATCCCGAGGTAGGCTTCTTTGATATGATCGTTGTTCAAAAACTCCTGACCTGTTCCTGAAAGCGTAATCCTACCGTTTTCCAACACATACGCGCGATCACACATCGCCAACGTATGATGAACATTCTGCTCAACCAGTAACACAGTCATTCCCTCTCGATTCACCATTTCCACTATCTTGAATATTTCGGTAACCATAATCGGAGCAAGCCCCAGAGAAGGCTCATCAAACATGACCAGTTTGGGCAATGACATAAGACCTCTGGCGATTGCCACCATTTGCTGCTCACCGCCTGAAAGCGTTCCAGCCGGTTGCTTGACACGTTCCTTGAGTCGAGGAAAAATTTCGTAAAGCCATTCCAGTGTCTTTTTGCGTTTAGCCTTGGCTTCACGAGTCAAAGACCCCAGGATCAAATTCTCCTCTACTGTCATCTCCGAGAATAGACGCCGTCCCTCAGGAACGTGAGCCAGTCCATAGTTTATGACACCATATGAAGGAACCTGGTCGAGCCTGGCGCCTAAAAATTCAACTGATCCTGCCGTCGGTCTGACTAACGATGAAATCGTTTTCAATGCGGTTGATTTGCCAGCGCCGTTGGCTCCCAAAAGAACAACTATTTCTCCTTCTTGGACCTCGAAAGAAACGTCCCAGAGGACCTGAAGATCACCGTAAGAGACGTTTAAGCCCTGAACTTTAAGCACGATAATCCTCTCCAAAATAGGCCTTGACTACCTCAGGGTTCGAAGCGACCTCAGTAGGTGTTCCCCTCGCGATCAACCTTCCATGGTTTATAGCTACGATATGATCTGAAATAGTCATAATAACTTTCATGATATGTTCTACAATGATGATGGTTATACCAGAGTCCCGAATCTTTTTAATCAACCCAATAGCTTCCTCAAGTTCATGAGGGTTAAGGCCGGCGGCCGTTTCGTCGAGGATGAGCAATTTGGGCAGGGTTGCCAGGGCTCTTGTGATCTCGAGTCTTTTTCTCGAAGCTATCGGCAAACTCTTTGCGAGTTTGTCCGTGTAGTGAGTCAACCCGCAAAATTCAATCGTTTCTTCAGCAAGTTGTTGCGCTTCTGCTCGTGAGTGACGCCGAAGGAAAGCCGAAGCTATAACGTTATCAAGAACCGACATTCGCTTCAGGGGCTTAACTACCTGGAAGGTTCGACCAATACCTCTTTGACAAATTTGATGTGGTTTTAGTCCAGAAATTTTTTCGTTCTGAAATATGACTTCACCCTTATTTAATGGAAAATAGCCATTGATCAAATTAAAGATCGTAGTCTTTCCCGATCCATTGGGCCCGATCAGACCGCAAATCTCGCCTTCCTGCACCTCAAAGCTGACTCCGTTAACAGCCGCGAGCCCCCCGAAAAATTTGACTATTTCCCGGACCTTGAAGAAAGCCATGATAATCCTCAAACAGCCTGGTCCTTGGACCTGACAAACATTTTCCTGATAACCGGCCAATCTCCCACGACACCATTGGGCAAAAATAGAATTACTATGATGACCAGTATCCCAAAACTCAAAACATGAGCATCCCCGACAAATTTGGTAATGCTTGACATAAACGGCCACCCGGTAGATCGGCCTATGAAATTTAGGAGACCGAACCCACCACTCCGAAAAATTTCCTGCACCGCAACCATTATAAAGGCGCCTACCAGAGGGCCATAAATGGTGCCTACTCCGCCAACTATTCCAACCAGTATCGCCATTATCGAGATATCATGGAGCGAGAACACGACTTTTGGGTCAATAAAACCCATATAGTTGGTGTACAATGCGCCGGTTATGCCTATTAGAAAAGCCGAAATACATAGGGAAAGCATTTTGTAATACAACGTGTTGATACCCATACTTTCAGCGGCGTCCTGATCTTCCCGGATTGAAACGAAGTAGTATCCCCACCGTGATTGCATCACACGATCAATAACTACAATTGATACAACGGCAATAGCAAGCGCTACATAATAATATGGCGCCTTTGAAACAAATGTCTGCATGACCAGAATGCCGATCATGCCGTCTGTCAGTGACTCCCAGATTGTAGCGACATGGCGAAAGATTTCATTTAGCGCGAGAGTGGCAAGGGCAAAATATGGGCCTCTAAGCCGAAAACAAATCCACCCAAATGGAAAAGCTATTGCAACGGACAGTATTCCGCCAAGTGGTAGCCCCCACCACGCGGACAAGCCGAGCTTGCTACTCAATAGAGCTGCGGTATATGCCCCGAATCCGAAAAAAGCTGCTGCGCCAAAAAGAACCTGACCTGTAAAGCCCGAGATTAGATTCCAGCCCGAACCGATGGCTACCCACATGAGCACAAGTATCATCAAGTGCTGATAATAGGCTTCCCTTATCACCAGCGGTAGTATTAAAAGCAGGAACAGCAAAAAAAGTTGACCGAAAGGTCTTTTCATGGAAACCTAAACCTTAGTTAAACGTCTAATTCCGCCTGGAAGAAAAAGAAGGACCAAAAGAAAAATTATAAGCCCGACAAGGTCCTCAAAATCCATTCCGATGTAAGTTGCTCCAAAGGATTCAGCCAAACCCAGGATCAAACCCCCAAAAATTGCGCCTACCGTAGATCCCAGACCTCCCAATATGGTTATAATGAAAGCTTTTGTGGTGAATGGCCCACCAATATCCGGAAAAAGATAGTAAATAGGAAGCAGCAACGTACCAGCAGACGCTACTAAACCAGCGCCAATCCCCATCGTAATGACTTTTATCTTTGCCGAATCAATGCCCATCAATTCGGCAGCCCCGCTGTCCTGAGAAACCGCCCTGATAGATCTGCCGAGGTCAGTTTTGATAAGGAACAGAAATAAACCTAAGGTCAGTAGACATGCCAGGATGAAGGCAATGCTCAAGGGAACCGAAAAGGATATGCCTCCCACGTAGAAAGCTGAAGATGAATACGATGTCCTCACAGAAAGATAATTCGAGGTGAAAATAAATCTTGCTACCTCAGTAAGAACCATCGCTATCCCAACTGTCATTAGGACCTGGTTTTCAGGAAGGATGCTCTCAACTTTCATCAACGGGTTGAGCAGAAATTTCTGAATCACAAGGCCCAACAGGAAAAGTGACGGCATGCTGATAATAAGTGTCGTATACGGGTCAAGGCCGAAGAAATGGAACAGCGTATAGGTGATATACATGGCGACCATCATGAACTGCCCATGGGCCAAATTGATAATGCCCATGACACCCATGATTAGTGTCATGCCTAAACCTATAAGAGCGTAAAGCCCCCCTTTCAGGACGCCAGCCACCAGTGTTTGAAAAAATACTTCCATTATACGACATTAAGCTTTCTAACTACGATTGAAAATTCGTGCCAGACGCTTTATCTACTTGACCACTCGGGAACAGGATAAACATACGGTTTAGTGGCGACGTTTTTAGGCCAAACCGTTTGCAAGATTCCTTTTTGCCACTGCACGAGATAGGTAGGTAAGGCGTTTTGCTGTTTTTTCTTGCCATATGAGACAAATTTCACCGGACCGAAGGCTGTCATCAAATCGGTCGAAGCCAAAGCGTCTCTCACGGCGTCTGGTGTCAGTTGTTTCGCCCGTTTCAAAGCGTCGGCCACGACATAGATGCAACCATAGGCTTCAGCGCCATGGTATTCAGTGGGGCCTCCAAACCTCTTTTTGTAGTTTTCGAAATATTCTTTGGTGCCAGGGTAAGGTAATTGTGGTGACCAAAGATCGGCTGAAAACACATATTCCGCAGCGGCGCCAGCGTTCTTGGCAAACTCCGGGAGTGTAAAACCAGCCCCGCCACCTACAAACAGTTTGGGATTAAAGTTCAATTCCTTGGATTGCCGCATCAACAGGGCGGCGTCCATAACGTACGAAATCATATAAACGAAATCAGGTTTGGCAGCTTTGACTTTTATAAGCATGGGTTTAAAATCCACAGCTCCAGCTTCGTAACCTTCTCTTGTCAATACCTTGATCCCGCTCTTTGAACACTGTTCATTAAAAGCCTTAGCCCCTGACTGTCCAAAAAGAGTATTTTCATAAAGTATTGCAACGCTTTGTGGTTTAACCACTTCAGACAGAAACGAATTAAGGGCCTTAGGATATTCACTCACTGGGGGAGCAATCCTGAACACATAGTTCCACCCCTGCTCGGTTATTTTGTCCGACGAACCTGTGGAAACGAGAAAAGGTACTTTTCGTTGCTGCGCCACTGCGCAAACGGCATAAGTGACTGATGATGAGTAACCGCCTGTTAGAGCCACCACGTTATCCTGAGAGATCAGTTTCTCAACCGCTGACCGTCCAACATCAGGCTTCCCGGTATCATCTTCGATCAGTAATTCAATCTTTCTGCCGTTTACTCCTCCGGCTTTGTTGATTTCGTCCAACCCCAATAAAAGGGAATTCTTTTCGATTTCTCCAAATTTAGCCTGCTCACCAGTAAGAGGCAAAACCACCCCCACTTTTATCGGGCCTTCAGCGGCCAACGCAACGCCAATACCCATGAGCAATAACGAAACAACCGCTAAAAGCCTGAATACACAGATTCTCATTTTCGGCTCCTTGGTTCCTGAATGAAATACGGGAAGGCAAAATACAAGTTAATCAAATAACGGGACAGGTGTAAATTGTCAAGGAATTTAAGGGAAATCAACCTCGTGAGGTCATTGCCAAATGTGCCCGAAACATGTAAACATTAAATGTGTTTTGCCAAGGATAATTATATGAATAACCAAAAATTACTTCAGGTAACTCTCATTTTTTTCATACTGGAAAATATGCTGCAAGGATTGGCTTTCGCTCAAAATCTGGAGCTTGAAAGCAGGCTTAATGATGCTAATACGGTCATTTCTGAAATGCTTAAAGCGCCTGATGGAAGGATTCCACGTGGCTTACTCAACCGTAGCAAGGCCATAGTCATTCTTCCTTCGGTTATTAAGGCGGGCATGGGGATCGGTGGTCAATATGGTAAAGGTGTTGCGCTGCGTCGTGACCCGTCAGAAAGGAAATGGGGTCCCCCAGCCTTTGTCACTCTGGTAGGCGGGAGTTTCGGCTGGCAAATAGGTGTGCAATCAACGGACCTTACTCTCCTGGTGATGAGTGACGTTGATTTGAGAAATTTATTTAAGAACAAGTTTACAATTGGTGTTGACGCTTCAGTGGCGGCAGGACCAATCGGTAGGGAAGCCTCGGCAGACACAGATATTTCTTTGAAAGCGGGAATATTATCTTATTCGAGGGCCAAAGGTCTTTTTGCTGGCTTGACAGTCCAGGGAGCTGTTTTAGAAGCGGATTGGGATGCAAATGAAGCGTACTATGGCTCCGATGTTTCAATCATTGATATATTTTTCCACAAGGTTGGGAAACTTTCTCCAGCCGCAGAGAGACTTACTGAAACCCTGAATGCTGTCCAGGCGAAATAGTATTTGGAAGTTAGTGACTACTTTTACAAACAGGGAGTCCAATCCGGTAACTCCTATCTTGCTGAGAGAGTCATTTGAATGTGTCTATATTCCGACTCCGATTTGACCATGCACGATGTGCGCTGTAAGGTCAACAAAAACAGAACGTTAAAGATATGCTTGGGCGTGGTTTTGACGATTTCGTTTTGCATTGGCTGGTATCCCATCGTTTGGGCAGAAGACCATGAAGACCTGCAGACCGTCATCAAAGATTATTTGGAAGCGGAAAGGTCAAAGAATTTCGATCGCATGTGGGATTTATTAGCCCCTTCATCTGTAATTAAGAGATTTTATCCTTATGAAAATTACCTTGCGATGATGAGGTTGAATCCTGTGAGGCTTATCAGCTATGAGCTACAATTTTCCCCTGTAGTCTTTGAGAATCAGGACAGGCAAAATTTGCCCAACGTAGAAAAAATAGCCTCGGTGGTAGTTAAAGAGCAGTTAGAGAAAGAATCGGGGAAAGAGGTTAACGAATTAGATGTATTAATATTCGTTTTTGAAAATGGGCGATGGTACAAGAGTTAACACTCGTTTTCTCATTCAAGGTTCATCGGGGCTGGAGTTGACAGAGTTTTTGGTTTGAGATTGAATATACCAATGATAATACATGGGAAAAACAGTCAAGACTAATGTCATTGCTCAATCACTTTGCGGCCTGTTTTTCAGCGATTGCTCCCAATATAATTTGTTCCGTCATTTTGACCACATTTTGGAGCGAAAAACGCTGCGTAACTATTTCCCTAGCCATTCTACCCATAGAATTTCTCATCTCCAGGTCTGACAAAAGGCTAGCCATGGATTGCGCCAACAATTCCGGGGAGCGAGGTTGAACCAGTAGGCCGTTGACGCCATGTTCAATTATCTCTGGGGCGCCACCTACGGCTGTGGCCACGACAGGCAAGCCGCAGGCCATAGCCTCTATTATAACTTGGGGGAAACCCTCTGAAATGGAAGGTAAAACCAGCAGCCATCCTTGCCTCAGGAATGGACGAACATCATTTGCCCCAGAAATTAATTGTATATGGTCCTTTACCCCACTGGTTGCTATTTTTCGCTGCACCTTGGCTCTCAAATAGCCTTGGCCTATCATGATCAAACGAGTATCAGGAACAAGTTCCCGTAGTAGGCTGAAAGCCTCGATTAAAGTTAGAGGGTCCTTTTCCTTAACCAATCGTCCAATATAAACAACAGTAGGATGAGGGTCCAAGCGAGACCGATCTGGACTGAAAAAGTTGATGTCCACTCCGTTAGGAGCAACGGCTACCCTCTTAGGATCAACCCCGTGTCTTTTAATCACATGAGCCTTGAGAGCATTGGCGTTACATATAAGTCTGTCTGAGAAACGCCAGAGAAATGACTCAAACTGTTGCTCCTGCTTTCCCCTCCAACTTGATATGACCGTCGAATTTGTGGCAACAGCTGCGAAGATGCGTCCCCAAATATTTGGCACAGCGGTCATCGTATAGAGCACGTCGGGTTTTTGATCTTTAAGTTTTCGGAAAAATCTCCACAGGGAGCGAGGAGTAACCCATCGACCTCTTGAAAGATATGTAACAGGAACTCCTGACGACTGGGCCATAGGTAGCATGTCCGCGCCGCCTCTCAAAACCCAGAGTTCCAGTTTGAATAGGTCTTTATTCAGATTGTTCAACAAATGTACGGCATACCGTTGGGTGCCGCCGAATTCCAGGTCCTGTAGGGTAATTACAGTTCGGTATGGTGGGCTAACTTTGGTTTCCATTAATTTGCTTCAAAAAAAGTTCAAAGATCCTTCGATGGTTTATTTCTTGACTAAATTCCCGCAAAACAAGGTCGCGGCCGTTTCGAGCCATGTTTAAAGCTGCATCGCGATTCGTGACCATTTCCGATATCGCCCTGGCCAGCGCTTCAGGGTCGTTTTGCGGAACTAGCAATCCGGTTGTTTCATTATGAATCACCTCAGGTATGCCACAAACATCAGTTGATACGACAGGCAATCTATGCGCCAGCGCTTCAAGTATAACCGTGGGTAGCCCATCTCTGTCTCCGGAACGGTGGACTGCGCTGGACATGACAAAAACATCGGCGGAACAAAACAGGTCGGAAACAAAATTGTACGGTACAAAACCAGGGAAATTCACTCGGGCCGTCAAACCGAGTCTTTTGGTCAAATACTTCAACTGCATCTTCTTGGGACCGTCTCCGGCAAGTGTCAACCTGAAATCAACCCCCTTATCCTGCAAAATTTTACAAGAGCGAAGAAGGATATGAAAAGCCTTTATGCGATCAAAGCGACCGAGCCCAAGCAACCTGAACGGGGGAGTCATCGAAACAGGGGCTTCGGACATTTTTTCTAGAGGAATCCCATTATAGATCCCGAAGATTTTTCCTTTAGCGTCAGGAACCAAACTTTCGAGATATGGAACATTTGTCATGTTATCTGAAATGACAAATTTCGCAGCGCCAATTTTTTCCTGCAAAGCCCCGTCAGGTGGATAGATGTCCCCAGCCCGGCCGGTGAAACTGAAAGGGATTCCAGTGAGTTCTGACGAAACCCAGGCCGCTGTGGCCGGGCCCATAGCCCAGGCGGCATGAATATGGTCGTATGGTTCCTTCATAAATTCCGAGGCTAACGTGAAGCCGGCCAGAAAACCGAAAACATTTTCGGCGCCGAATTCGATCGATTTCCACTTACGAATTGGTACGGTCTTAAACAGTTTTCTGGTGACGTCAGGTTGTTTTTTGATCCAGAAATTGATGTCCCGCGGCAAACGTTTCAAAATGGAAACACCGAAATGCTCAACCTTTTCCTTTGGAATTGACAACATTTCAGGTGAAAGCCCCTTTTCGATATCTCCGTACAATGTGAAAACTTTTAAAGGAAGCCCAATGGTCCATAGGTTCAAAACTTCCCTGAAAATGAAAGTCTCCGATGGCTTGGGGAACCATAGCGTTAAGTAGGCTATTTTAGGTAGTTTTGCCAATATTTTTCTTTCATAGCTTAAATATAAATTTTTATTATATCGTGACTGACGACTAGTTTCAAACAGTAATTGTAATGCTTGAAACGTCACAATTTGTCACAACACTTTTTTAAAAAAAATGCTTATATAGCTTCAACTTTCGATGTGTCTGTGATAAATTCTTAACATAGCGTTTGTCCTTGATGATCAAGAATAAGAGAATTGGTTTAACAATATTCTACTGAAAAGGACTGTTTAATATTTTGCAACACCTGTAAAGTTTATACTCCTAAGTGACCGATCCGTGACAAGAGACCGTTCATGAGATCCTTGAAAGACATAATTTCCCGCCTCATGGAAATCCCAGATGAGGGAACTACGCCCGAAAGATACAGGATCGTAAGACGCAATATCGCTATATTAATGCTGATCATCACCTTATTCCCTCTAGCTCTGATTACTGCGATCAATTATTTAGATTACCAAACAGCCCTCAGAAATGAAACATTGGCTCCAATGAGGGCGCTGGTGAATAAGGCCAAGTACTCTTTTGAGCTTTTCCTCACCGAAAGACTTTCAACTCTAAATTTTATCTCGTCAGCCTATACATATGACGAATTGACTGATGAAAAGAACCTGAACAGGATTTTCAGGATACTCAGAAGAGAATTCGAAGGCTTCGTCGATCTTGATCTCATAGACTCTTACGGTAATCAGGTAAGTTACGCAGGCCCTTATTATTTTCAGGGCAATAATTACGCTGGTCAGGGATGGTTCGAACAGCTGAAGGTCAATGGTATTTACATCAGTGATGTGTTCAGGGGCTACCAGAGATTCCCGAATGTTGCGATAGCCGTGCAGCATGTCCCCGAAGATGGCAGGGAATGGATTGTAAGGGCCACCATAAACATAGACAAGTTTGACAATCTTATCACGTCCATGAATCTGGATCCTGAAAGTGACGCTTTTCTAATTAATCGTCAGGGTATGTTACAGACTAAGTCAAAATTCTACGGGGATGTGTTGGACCAACCAGCGCTGGTTCCACCAAAAAGCTTCGAACCTGTAGTGGTTGAGCAAAGGGATTCCCTTGGGCGAGATGTCTTTTTGGCTTATTCGTACCTTAATAGTACAGATTTCATATTTGTTCTGGTTAAGCCGCGGCCCTGGGTCATGAAATCCTGGTATGCGTCAAGGGCTGACCTGCTCATCATATTTTTGATGGGTTTGGTTGCCATATTCGTTGTAGTGCTTAGACTGACCGACATCACGATGAAACGGGTGAAAGAAAGCGATGATAAGAGACTGTTGGCAATGCGTGAAATGGAACATTCTCACAAGCTTTCATCCATAGGTCGACTAGCAGCCGGGGTAGCCCACGAAGTCAACAACCCACTAGCTATAGTGAATGAGAAAGCTGGTCTTATTAAAGACTTAATCGAATACAAAGCCGATTTTCCAGATAAGGAAAAATTTCTGAATCTGGTTGAGGCTATAATCCAGACTGTGGACAGATGCAGGGTCATTACACATCGATTGCTAGGTTTTGCCAGGAGGACGGATGTAGAAATTCAGGTCCTTGATGTCAATGAAGTTATTAAGGAAACATTAGGTTTCCTTGAGAAAGAAGCTCTTTACAGGAACATCGCAATAAAATTGAATCTGGATAACAATCTTCCGAGAACTTCGTCAGATAAGGGGCAGCTTCAACAGGTCTTCCTTAATCTCTTTAATAATGCTTTTGCTGCGATCGAAAACGGAGGGACTGTTTATATCACAACCTTTGAGCGAGATGAAAAGATGCTGGGGGTTACTGTTGAAGACACCGGTCAAGGTATGTCTGAAGAAACTCTTAAACACATATTTGAGCCTTTTTTCACTACAAAAAAGGCTGGTTACGGGACAGGTTTGGGGTTATCCATTACAAACGGGATAATCAAGAGACTTGGCGGCGAAATATCAGTCCAAAGTAAATTGGGCGAAGGAACGAAATTTAAAATTTATATACCAAAAGAAACCCAGCAACATATGGGGCACTTCAAATGAAAGATTGGAAAGTTCTTTTGGTTGACGATGAAAAAGAGTTCGTCATGACCCTGGCTGAGAGACTGGGTATGAGAGGAATCAAGGTTACCACGGCCTTTAGTGGTGAAGAAGCTCTTGGAACCATGGAAACGTACAAACCTGATGTTATGATACTGGATCTAATGATGCCTGGCATGAGCGGTTTGGTTGTATTAGGACGTGTAAAAAGACTATATCCCGAGGTAGAAGTAATTCTCCTCACGGGCACCGGGTCCGCATCTGAGGGGGTCACGGGTATGGACCAAGGCGCGTTCGACTACCTTACAAAACCTCTACAGATTGACGAATTAATTAATAAGATTGGTATGGCTGTCAAAAAAGCATCTTCTGCTGATTAACTCGGGGATAGCAATGAAAGAATCTCTATTCATGGGAAAAGTAACTGCAGCAATGACTCATGAAATGAAAAACGTATTGGCTATTATAAGTGAAGCGGCGGGATTAGCTCAAGATTTACTCGGTCCGTCGGATGAATCAGTTTTCCCACTTAAAAACAGGTTTCTTAACATAATGGGAAAAATTGACAATCAAGTCACAAGAGGGTCTGATATTTTAGGGGTATTAAACTATTTCAGTCACGTTCCCGATGATGAACAACGACAGGAAAACCTGGACGAAGTTTTGAATCAAACACTATTTCTATCTAGAAAAATAAGTCGTCTGAACGGTGTTGATCTAGTGACTGAGCAGACGGATAGCCCTGTAATTTTAGACTATAATCCTTTGAAATCGAGAATGTTGCTTTACAGAATGCTGGAGTTTCTTGCGCCATTGGTTGGAAAAGGATCGGAGATAATGCTCAGGGCATGGCGATTCCACGATGGTAGCGCTGGCGTATGCTTCACAGTCAAAGCTTCAGCTTCAAGTACATTTTCACTAACTGAAATGCTGAATGGTTCAAGCTGGGGGGCTCTGGAGACCGAATTTAGGACCGAAAAGGCGTCAATAGGGCCTTCAGGGAATAATTCATTAATGTTGAGCTTTTGAATCTAATTTACTGGACTCTTAACTTTCCCGTTTGAACATTTTACTGAATAAAAATTGTTAGCGCCTGACAACACTGGAATTAAAAGCGAGGAAAAAACCTTTTCAGTATAGGTGGAGGACACCATGAAGGAATTCAAAGTCTTGATGGTAGATGATGAGGAAGATTTTGTTCGTACACTGGATGAACGAATGCAGATTCGTAACCTTGACACATCTGTAGCCCTTAGTGGTGAAGAGGCGATGAAAAAATTGGAGGAGAGCCCTCCGGACGTATTGCTTGTAGATTTGAAAATGCCCGGGATGGATGGAATGGAAGTATTGAGGAGAGCCAGAGAGGCCTATCCTGGTGTGCAGGTCGTCATGCTTACCGGTCATGGGTCAGAGGCCGACGAAATCGAAGCGCGGCGCCTTGGAGTTTTTGAGTATTTAAGAAAGCCCATTCCTTTAGATCAGTTAATGAGGACACTGAGAGCGGCGTATAAGAAAAAACTTGAAGACAGCATGGTCGCAGCGTCTTTCGCTGAAGAAGGGGATTTCGATACAGCGAGAGAAATTATGAAACCAGAGAAAAAAAACAAGTAGGTGACCGACCTCGAGGACTGGCGATTGAGGTTCTTCCCGTGGAGGAAGAACAGGAATTTGTCGAACTGGTCGCTAAGCGTCTCGATGCTCGTGGATTCAAAACTAGGGCGGCCCATGGACGAAGAAGAGACGCTTTCAAGGCTCAGTAAGAAATCGCCGAAAAATCAGGAGCGTTTATAAGACGAAATCCAATCGGGAGGATCATATTCCTCAGGACGAAACAGAAAGGATAATAAAAACGAGGGGATGGTAATAGTTGAATAACGGCTTTACTTGAGCCTAATCCTATCTTTGCCAAACATGGGTGAAATGAAGTCGATTTGTTAATGACAGGGGACATACCCGGTTTGTAAAGACAATTTTATTATACAACGCGTGATCAAGAGGTGACACATGACAAAGACCGGTAAAATGGGCGCATTGGTTATTGCGCTCCTGTTGTCGGTTACTCTTTTGGCCGGCGGCAGCGGTTTTGCTAGTGACGGGACGGTTATTGTTGATAATTCTTCGGCTATTTCGTGGTGGATTTGGCCACTACTTTTATTGGTAGTTACTTTCATAATGGGTGTAGCGGCTGTGCTAGGTGGAGTAGGTGGAGGCGTTTTATTCGTACCGATAATTAGCGGTTTTTTCCCTTTTCATTTGGACTTTGTTCGAGGGGCCGGGTTGCTGGTGGCCTTGGCCGGTGCGCTAGCGGCTGGACCGGGTTTGTTAAAGATGAATCTTGCGAGTTTGAGACTAGCGATCCCTGTAGGCCTAATTGCAAGCACTTTCGCAATCATAGGAGCAATGGTAGGACTTGCGCTACCAACCCAGGTCGTGCAAATTGCTTTAGGTGTGACGATCATTGGCATTTGCATTTTGATGTTGGTGGCGAAAAAATCTACAGTGCCCGATGTCCCCAAAGCTGACCAGATATCTTCGGTTCTGCGGATATATGGTATCTACCAGGAAGCTAGCACAGGTGAAATTATAGATTGGAAAATCCATAGGACTTGGCAAGGGTTACTACTGTTTGTAACTATAGGAATAATGGCGGGTATGTTTGGATTGGGAGCTGGCTGGGCCAATGTGCCTGTTCTCAATTTACTGATGGGGGCGCCCCTCAAAATCAGCGTGGCAACCAGCAAATTTTTGTTGTCGATCACAGACACTTCAGCGGCATGGGTATACCTCAATCAGGGTTGTGTCATCCCAATGATCGTGGTCCCTTCTTTGATAGGAATTATGGTTGGCTCATTCGTTGGCGTCCGTTTACTGAGGGTGGCCAAACCGGGACTTGTAAGGTGGATCGTCATAGGTATGCTTGCTTTTGCCGGTCTTAAAGCTTTAAGCAAAGGATTGGGTTTCTAGATCAGGCACACTGTGCCTGAAGAATTTTCAAAAATAATTTTTTGAACGAATAATGTCTAGAGGAGAAAATTTAATGAAAGGCGATCCACGGAAATCCCTTCAGGCTTCTCCAGAACAGATCGTATACGCGGAAGTACTGGAGAAGGGCATGTTATTGGGCCTGGTCCTGATTCTGGCAAGTTTTGGACTATATGTTCTTGGAATAATTAAGCCATATATCCCCCTCAATGAAATATCAAAATATTGGTCCTACAGTGTTGGTGAATACCTGCAGGTAGCGAAGATTCATCAGGGCTGGTGGTGGATACAGATGTTGGGGTATGGTGATTTCCTGAATTTCATAGGCATAGCTTTTCTCGCGGGAGTTACCATAATTTGTTTTCTGGTAATAGTGCCAGTCCTCTGGAAAAACGATGATAAACTGTACACCGCTTTCGCAATATTGGAAGCCGTTATTCTAAGTCTGGCGGCTAGTGGCATACTAGGAGGAGGCGGACACTAAACAGACGAGGGTAGATGACAAGAACTGTTGTATTTTAATTGTTTTTACTTCATTCTTTATACTATACGAGGATATTTCGATGCCATTGACAAGAAAAGTTTCGGATTTGTTAGTGCCGCTGAAAGATTACGCAGTGGTGAACGAAAATAGCCCGTTATCTGAAGCGATTTTATCTTTAAGAAAGTTATATTGTCAGATAGAAACAGGCAAATGTACTGAAGCTGGACACCGAAATATATTGGTTTTAGATTCTAACAGACACCTGGTTGGGATTTTGGATTTCAGGACCATTTTGAAAACGTTGATTCCTGAAATAGCTGGAGGGCTTTCAGAAAGGGTACAAGCCATTGAAGTTTCAGTTGCGTTCGCGGAGGAGGGCAGTCCAGAAGTCGACGAATCCAGACTGGGTTTTCGCGGTCGGGTGATCAAAAACTCTGGTACGCCGGTTAAGCAAATAATGCTAAAAATCAGGGGTGTCGTAGAGGCTCAAGACGACCTTCTAACTGCTCTTAGGATATTGTACACCAACAAGATTTCGGTGTTACCGGTCCATGACAAAGGAAATTTGATTGGGGTATTAAGGGAATCTGATCTTTTCCTGGCAGTCGCTGATATAATAATTGAATAAAGTTAGTTGCGGCGTCGGTCGGGTGTTAATCGGATTGTGACAGAAAAAATTCGAATAATAACAGCGAATGCCTTCCAACTTAAGGTTCATTCTTAAAATAGTTTCCTTAGGGATCGGTTCAGTCCTGGCGCAGAGCTGTTTCGGTCCCTCTGGAATGTCTGATATCAAATATAACCCTCTCGCTTTAGTTTCTGATAGCCGAAATGTAGCCGAATTTTCTGACGCGGCTAACAATGTCTCCATAGAGGTTAAAAAAGTTCAGGTTTCCAAGCCTGTAGAGAATTTGGCCATTCATTATCCATCTCTCTTTCCTGACGGCGAAACGATTAGGACCGGAGACCGTGAAGAATACGCGCATGTTGGAAACAAAACAGCATATAAAGTAGTTTTCCAGACCAAATATATTCGTAAACGAAAACGTCTACAAACAAAAAACGGCAAACTGATAGGCGATGTCCCCGAAGGGTGGACTGAATCGAAATTCGAAGACCCTGTTACCGGGAAAAAAATACCTATAATAATAGGCCCGGTAATCCCTGAAAAAAAAATACTGTATGTAGTTCCCGGCTCAGAAAATGTATATTATGTTTTGCTTAAGGTTGATGGACAGGGCAACGACAATCCTGTGAAAAATTTTGAAAAGTTTGTAAGAGAAGGGATTAATTACGATTAGTCGCGCCAATGCAGTGGAGGTTGATCTTGAGATATATCGGAAATGTTTATAGACCACCTAGTGAAGCGGAGAGTTTAATAATTCAGGTTACTTTAGGATGCAGCCACAATAAGTGCTCATTTTGCGGGAGTTATCTGGACAAACCATTTTCAGTCAGAAGTATTAAAGAAATAAGCGCGGATCTCTCGGAATCGACATATATTGGACCTGTCCGCCGGGTATTTTTGGCTGATGGTGACGCTCTGTGTATCCCGCAAAAGCGTTTGATAGAAATCGTGGAACTTGTGAACAAATTCCATCCTGAAGCGGAAAGAATAGGAACTTATGCCAGCGCTAGGGACATCCTCCGTAAGTCATTAGAAGAATTGAAAGAACTGAAAAAGTTGAAACTCGGCATTATATACTTGGGGGTCTATAAACAT